>JBJUHT010000179.1:0-3218 GCA_046070105.1 Dolichospermum sp. | reverse complement strand
TAGAATCCTTCGCGACTTTCTATTTTGAGAATTTCAATAACTTCTTCATTCCAGAAAATCCCGATACGGTAACTGTAATCAAATTTAATGCGATAGTATCCTGAAAAGCCTTTTAGTGGTTCAAGATCAGGAATTTCGGATAGTGTTTGAGAAGTTTCAATTGCTTCAATACATTTTCTAACTTTTGCAAGAATTTTTTGGTCTTTAATTTTATCTAGGTCTTTTTTAAAGCGTTTGGCAATTTCATATTTCATGAAGGCAAACTCTCCAAGAGAGATTGAGACTCTAATTCAGACAAAAAGCCTTCTTTACGAGAATTTTCACAAGCTAAATATAAAATAAAGTCTTCCAATTCAGAGGAATTATTTTGAAATAAAAGCTGTAAAAAACCTTGTCGAATTTCTAGGGGCAAGGTTTGAAACAGGTTATAAAAACCTGTGCTAGTTAGTAAAGATTCTCCAATTTCTGCTTGACTCATGGTTGTTTTTTTCCTTGTCTACGACATTCTTTGTTTAAATTATATCGCCATTAAGCTTTATAAAAAAATCAGCGATCGCAATTTTAGGTGATCTCTCTCTTAACTTATGCCTAAATGGCGATCGCACACAACCCCAATTTTAAACGATTCCTACGGAGCGCTTCGCTATCGCACCCCAACATCCCCAAACAGCGATCGCACTACAATGAGGTAAACCAAGTGGTAATGTCCCGTAAATATCCCTGTTCGTCTGGTTTGACGACAACAGTTAGCTCAAGGCTTTGTCCTTTGTAGTTAAATTGAGTACGACCAACCCAAGCAATTGTAATGGGGTCTTCACTTCTTGTGGCTTGCTAGTACGAAAACAGTTTTTATATAGAGAAGTATTAAAACAAGAATTATACTTACAATTTGATACAGTATGGGCAAATAAATCTAATTATTTACCAAGTTTTTTGACAAAAGAGGAACTTTTTTCCATTTAGAATAGGGATTTTTAACGGATTTAGAAAAATCATAATTTTCTCTCATAGAAACTCCTGATAGACTTAGCACAAAAAGTAGTTGCCACAGTTGTAGCTTGGGTACAACAGAATTAACCCCAACAAATCAAAAATTATTTATTTACCTATTTAAATAAATACCTATATAATTTTACCAAATCATCTCCAAATTCAAAACAAAACCCTTTAAAACATCTTCCCCTGAAACCGTAGCAGGACAATCTAAAACCTCAACCTCCTTACCAGGTCTATAAATTTCCACTTGACGAGATTTCCGATTAATTAATATCCCCAAACGTACACCATTAGCGATATATTCCTGCATCTTTTCCTGGGTAGTTTTCAAACTATCACTAGGAGAAAGTAACTCAATGACAAAATCAGGACAAATGGGAGGAAACTTTTGTTTTTCCTCATCAGTTAAAGTATCCCATCTTTCTAATTTTATCCAAGAAGCATCAGGAGAACGATCTGCACCATTTGGTAATTTAAAACAAGTAGAAGAATCAAAAACTATACCTTCCTGATTTTGCTCATTCCAAATCCAAAGTTGAGCAGTAATACCCGCATTACGATTTCCCGTTTCTCCTCCCGTTGGTGGCATAATTATTAATTCTCCATTTGCATTTCTTTCAAATCTTAATTCCCGGTTGTTTTGACATAGCTGAAAAAACTGGTCATCAGTCATTTCTATTACTGATTCTAAATTGACAGTCAAAGCATTCATGGTGATATCCTCATTGAAAAATAAGGCTGTAATTTTAACTACAGCAGATTCCATTGCTATGAGGTACAAATTTTAATAATAAAACTCTTGTGGGGTGGGCATCTTGCCCGCCCGTGGTGTACCTCATAACACCAGAAAGTGCTGTATCTCATATCATATTATATACTATGACTTTAATTTTTTATATAGATTATTTAACAGAGAAAATAATAATGTACACAAAAACTCTCTTAACTCTACGTTTTTTGTATCTATCTCTATGAGACGCTAGGAGAACATGGTTAATTCCAATACCTCCCCGTACCCATTACAAAACTATATTTTGTAATTGTCACAAATCAGGATAACCAGGATGTGAGGATGTACAGGATGTAATTTATCGGTTGTTTGTTAGTAGTTAATATTGGAATTGTTAATTATCTATTTTTTTATACAATATCATTGTCAACTTAATTCAAAAACATGATACAATATTATATTGTATAAACCTAAAAGTCTGATAAAAATGAATACATCTATAGAAGAAAGGCTTTCAGCAGTAGAAATCACATTGGCACAATTGCAAAAGCAAATTTTAGCTCCTCAACAAACAAACTGGCTAGAACAAATTACAGGTTCTTTCAAAAATGAACCAGCTTTTGAAGAAGTGCTTGCTTATGGAAAATCAATTCGTGAAGGTGATGAATCTATTCTAGAAAGTCAAGATCAAGAACAATAATGAAATATTTATTAGACACAGATCATCTCAGTATTTTGCAACGACAAAAGGGAAAAGATTTCAGCAATCTTTCAGCGCGGATGAATTGTTATCCCTTGTCAGATTTTGCAGTTTCAACAGTGACATTTCACGAACAGATGCTAGGTTGTCATGCTTATATTAATCCTGCGCGTAATATCAATGATGTAGTTAAAGGGTATGAAATTATGACAAAACTCCTTAATGATTTTAAGATCATACCTTTACTATCATTTGATACAAAATCGGCTGAAATATTTAATCAATTATACGCACAACGCATTCAATTAGCTAAAATGGATGCGCGTATTGCTGCTATTGCTATTTCTAATGATTTGGTTTTATTGACTCGCAATCATCAAGATTTTGGTAAAGTACCTGGTTTATTATTGGAAGATTGGACAGTTGAGTAAATTTGGTAATTGTCAGAATCAGGATAACCAGGATTTGAGGATGTACAGGATGTAATTTATTAGTTGTTTGTTGGTGGTTAATATTGGAATTGTCACAAATCATCATCAACAAAAAAATCCTCAACTTCCTACAAACTATCATTAAATAATATCCTGTAAATCCTTTAATCGGTGGATATCCTGATTCTGACAAAATAATCCTTACTATGGAAAGTTTTTATAGAATCCTTCGCGACTTTCTATTTTGAGAATTTCAATAACTTCTTCATTCCAGAAAATCCCGATACGGTAACTGTAATCAAATTTAATGCGATAGTATCCTGAAAAGCCTTTTAGTGGTTCAAGATCAGGAATTTCGGAT
>JBJUHT010000178.1:0-6918 GCA_046070105.1 Dolichospermum sp. | reverse complement strand
GATCGCTCTCATCATTAGTATAATCCCCTACTCAAAACAGACTCAACTGCTTTCCCACATCACCTTGAGGCTCAACAACCGAAAGTAACTCATCTCGTTTTTTAGCCATCAACTCCAAATAATACCCACTGGAATAGGCTTTAGAATTAGTCAACCCCGTAATTCCTTGATAAAAGTTTCTCCTGCGGAAACGCAACCTGGCAATTCTGGACACCAAACAGACCAGTCTCCCGTTTCAGAATCAGCTTCCAGCACAACACACCATTTCATTATGCTTTCTCCTTTGCAGTAGTTATTGATTTAATTTTAGGATAGCGATCGCTTGTTTAGGAGAGAGGGAAAGAGCTTTCATCTTTTTGTCTGAAATGGCTTACGCCACGCTGCGCTATCAGGATGTCCAGGATTTAAGGATTTACAGGATTTAATTACGATTATGTGCATCTTTATCCAGAATTGGTATAAGCTGAGAAACATTTAATTTGCATAATTAAAACAGGCAGGATGCCTGTTCCACAAGAGTTTTAGTTGTGAGCAATATACAATCTAAATGTCCAACAGCTTATTCATCTTGTTCATCCTTTCATCCTGGTTATCCTGATTCTGACCTTATTTATTTAAGGTTTCTTGGGTTTTTGGGGTTTTTGAGATTTTGTTTTATTCTGAGCAATTAACTGTGGATATTGATCTTGCATTTCTAAAAGTTCGGGAATAGTGACAAATTCATAACCCTGTTTGCGAAACTTGCTAATGATTTCTGGTAATGCTTTAACAGTCTGAGATCGATCTCCGCCTCCATCGTGCATCAATACAATACCACCTGGTTTAGCTTCTCTAAATATATTGTTAATTAATCTTGGTACAGCAGGACGAGAATAGTCCATAGAATCAGACGACCACATAATAACAGCATATTTATTACTTTTGGCGTAAGCTACCACCCCATTGGTCATGTTACCACCCGGTGGACGAAATAGACTAGTTTTCACTCCTGTAGTTTGATAAATTATGTCTCCGGTATTTGCAACTTCCGCAGCGGCTACCTGTGCGTTCATGTGATGATACCAGTGATGCCAAGTATGGTTAGCGATAGTATGACCATCTGTAACTATTCGTTTTGTCAAGTCGGGATAATTCTTAACATTTTGTCCGACGACGAAAAATGTGCCTTTGATGCGATTTTTCTGGAGAATATCTAATACTTTTGCTGTACTATTAGGCCAAGGACCATCATCAAACGTTAGAGCGATAACTTTTTTTCCTGGAGGGAGTTTAGCTGCACTGACGACAATTCCTTGAAAGTTAGTCGGTACATCAGTAGAAACACCTTTTGCTTGTGCTTGTTGTTGCCAACTGGTGAGCATTTCTGTTTTTAAATCCTCTAACCGCTCTTGAGTTACCATCAGAACAGCAGTATCATGATCCTTGGTGCTGACGCTGCGATTTTCAGCGTCAGAGGTGTTACCTTTGAACATGATCATCAAAGCAATGCTTAAAGCACCAGTTAAGCCAAGTATTGATATTAATATTCCCCGTGTCTCAAAAAATGACTTATTATTTTCCACAGCATAACTCCTTCAAGGGGTGAGCAATAAATGATCAGGATCATGGTTCTGATGGTAGGTTATAGCACATTTCTTGATATACTGAGATTCACTAGCCTGACCTAAGCTAACCTCTTCCTTGACAAGGGAGAGGTTTGTAAATTTAATACAGTAGGTGAGGACATAGTTTATTTTTTCCAGATTACTAATATCACTCCCGTGACAATTAAACCTAGTCCAAAAACACGGGTGAGAGGAATAGTTTCTTTTAAAACAAAGTAACCTAATAATACGGAGAATACATAACCAATTGATACAGCGGGAGCAGCAACGCTGAGATTGATTCTCGTCAATAGGAGAATGTAAGCTACAGCACCAATACCATAACAAGTGAGTCCTAATAAAAGTTCTGGTGTAGTCACAATACTGAGAATATGACTAATAGCGTTACCTGGGTCAACTTTACCTAATTTTGTCGCTCCTATCTTCAAAAAAAACTGTCCACCAACACTAATGATAACTGAAATTAGCAGTAAACTAAATTCTGGGATTGACACGGAATCTTACCTGAGATAGTATATAGAACACAAATAAGCTGTACTGCATTTAATTTGCATAAGTTTAACAGGCAAGATGCCTTTTCCACAATAGTCCAAGGGTAAACGCTGCTCACAAAAGATGTTTACTTTAGTTTTATTGAATAAAATGATAATGTAATCATATTGTATTTGAGTTTTGTGTTAAACCTCCAGTTTCCTTGAGTGTATAAAGAGGACGACCTTTTACTTCTTCGTATATGCGGCCAATATATTCACCTAAAATACCAATACAAATTAATTGTACTGAACCAAGGAAGAACATGGCAATGGTAATTAATGTGTAACCGATTATGGGGGAGAATGGTTGGGATAAACGCCAATACAAAACTAATAATATCATAAATAGGGCAATAAAAGCTGATAATATGCCTATATAAGTTGCCAGTCTCAAGGGAACTGTGGAAAAGGAGATAATACCATCAATTGCTAAAGAGAAAGATTTAGCGAATGTATATTTTACAGTACCAGCAAAGCGGGGGTTTCTTTCAAATAGTACAGATGTTTGTGAGAACCCTACCCAAGCACGTAGTCCGCGAATATAACGGTTGCGTTCTGGCATAGCATTGAGTATATCTACTACTTGTCTATCCATTAAGCAAAAGTCACCTGTATCAACGGGAATGTCAACTTTAGCCATGCGTTTAAGAATACGGTAGAATAGATAGGCTGTGAAACGTTTTAGTAAAGTTTCTTTTTGTCTGGATATTCTTTGGGCGTATACTACTTGATAGCCTTCCCGCCATTTGTCAATCATGGTTAAAATTAATTCTGGAGGGTCTTGTAAGTCAGCATCCATAACAATGATACATTTACCTTGGACAAAGTTTAATCCTGCGGTAACGGCTATTTGATGACCAAAATTACGGGCTAAACTAAGATATCGAACTCGATGATCATGATGGTGTAATTCGCGTATCATACTTAAAGAGCGATCGCGGCTACCATCATCTATTAAAATTAGTTCAGTGTCACCGTCTAATTGATCCATAACACTGGTAAGACGACGGTACATTTCGGTAATGTTTTCTGATTCGTTATAAATGGGAATAACTAGGGAGTAAATGGGCTGATTCACGGTTATAATTGACTGACTGTAAAGTTAGTAATCAAGGCTTGATAAACAAAATCAATTTAAACTATCGTAAAATTAAAGTACAAGCTCAAGAATTAACATCAATTTTACCACGAATTGACAATGTATAATGCAGAACTTCCAGATAACTTAGGTGATTTTGGGGAATTACTCCGTCGAGTTTTGTCAGGAGAAGAAGTTATTCTTTCTCAAGGTGGTACTCCTGTTGCTCGTATTTTACCTTTTTCCCAGCAGCAATTACCGCGAATACCGGGTTTAGATCGTGGTAAAGTGGTGATTGCTTCTGACTTTAATTCACCTTTACCAGATGATATTTTAAAAGATTTTCTTAATCCCCTAGACATTCAGAATGAGAGTATTACTTGATACCCATGCTTTTATTTGGTGGGTTACAGATGATTCACAACTTTCATCTACCGCTTACAAAATTATTACTGAGCCTAGTAATGAGTTATTTTTAAGTTCTGCAAGTGCGTGGGAAATTGTAATTAAGGTACGTTTAGGAAAACTAAGTTTACCTGAACCTCCAGAAATATATATTCCTAGTCGCTTAAAAATAAATCGTTTTCAGAGTTTATCAATTCAAATAGTTCATGCTTTACAAGTGGTAAATTTACCTGATTTACATCGTGATCCATTTGATAGGATTATTATTGCCCAAAGTCAGGTGGAACAAATGCCAATTTTAACTGTAGATAGTCAAATTGTGCAATACCCTGTTGATATAATTTGGTAGTTATTGCATATTTTATCATTGAATTTAACCTAACCACGACGGTACATCTCTGTGATGTTTTCTGATTCGTTATAAATGGGAATAACTAGGGAGTAGATAGGTTGGTTGATCATGATAAAATTTTTTGAGAAACTTGAAAATGTTTAAAATTCATCTTTAAAATTTAATTACCTGAAAATCAAAACATAATGAATAATTACCGTTATCTGAAAATCAATAAAGACTATATCATACTATTAACAATTTGGTTGATAGGATTACTGATAGATAGAACATGGTTTTTCTTAGATGAATCTATTCCATCCTATGATCAAAGCGCCCATTTAACCGCAGCATTGCATCATTATCGAATTTTTCAAAACCTGAATATTTTATCAGGTAATTGGTGGTTATCTCTGTGGGAATTAACCCCCAGTTATCGCGCTCCTTTTGTGTATATTTGTACTGTACCATTTCTGGTATTATTTGGTAAAGGCTATGATCAAGCAAGTTTAGTCAATTTATTATATACAGCTATAATAATTTTATCAGTATATCACTTAGGGAATTATTTATTTAAAAACCGAAAAATTGGCATCACAGCCAGCATATTTTGCTTATTATTTCCCATTATGGGAATTATGCGAACTGATTATTTATTAGATTATGGTTTAACGTCTATTGTCATAGCTACTTTCACTATTTTAACAATTTGGAAAGATATTTATACTGGTTTTTTATCATGGATATTAACTTTAATCTTGGGGGTAGGAATAGGGTTAATTATGTTAGCTAAACCCACAGGTTTTATTTTTATTCTTATTCCTAGTATCTACACATTAATTATTTTTATCAGCAACCGTAAATTTATTAAACTAATTCAAACAGCTTTATCTTTAATTTTAGCTTGGTTAATTTGTGGTTCTTGGTATAGTTTAAATTGGTTAACTATTATTACCTCTGCGTTAAATGCTAATAATGTGGGAAAAGGAGAGGGTGATCCTGCTGCGACAACCATTGCTGGTTGGTTATATTATCCGCAAACTATCCCAGAAACTGTTGGTTTTCCGATATTATTTATGAGTATTGGTATTTTGTTAATTTATCTTTTTAAACATAGATTTAGTCAAAATATAGTTAAAGATAATTTAGCTAAATCTGCTTTAAATTGGTTATTTATTTTTCTAATTGGTAGCTATGTAATTTGTTCTCTGGGGACAAACAAAGACATTAGATTTATTCTTCCTTCTTTTCCGGTAATTAGTTTAATTTTAGCTTACTTTTTTAATTTAATTGAAAATATCTGGTTTAATAAATTAAGATTAGCAACTATAATATTAAGTGGCATAATTTTAATAAATAATTTATTTCCTTTACCTCTAATTCAAGCTTATGGAGGAAAACATTTACCAAATAATGAAAGTAAAAAATATCCTCTTGCTGAATTAATCGAGAAAATTCATCAAACTACCCCATATTTAAAAACAACTTTAGGAGTAGTTCCCGTTTCTACACCCCAAGTTAATGAGTTTACCTTAGATTATTTCGGTACATTGGCTGATTTTCGCGTCTATGGGAGAAAATTAACCATGAAATTATCGCAAGTAGACCAAGATTTAGAGTATTTATCTTGGTATGTTACCAAAGATAATGAACCAGACGAACCGGGAGAAAAGGGAGAAACTAAACGCAAATTAAAATCTTTGATAGAAACTTCTCCTGATTTAAAATTACAAAGTGATTGGGTATTACCCCATGGTGATAAATTAAGATTATATCATCGGAAAAATCCTCAGATAGTTGTTGAGAAATTAATTCAAAAATTAAATAATGATCAGCATGATCAGAAATCAGTTACTTTAGAAAAAGTTATAACTACTAATCAATTTATAATAGGTAAAAATAACTCCGTTACTTATCAAATAACTGGTTCATGGGACGAATTACAAAATGGTTTATTACTATTAAAATGGCAAAATGGTCAATCATCATGGTATCATGATCATGCAATTAGTCTAGGTAATTTATATTGTGGTTTAAATTGTCATCCTCAAGGAAATTTTCGAGTCATTGAGAATCTAGCTACATTTATTCCCCAGGAATTACCACTAGGAAAATATCAACTATCAGCATTATATTTAGATAGAATTACTGGTAAAATCACACCTTTAAATAGTTCTGACATAACTGTAAATGTTACAGACACAGGAAAAGTAGAAAAAACACCACCTTTAGATTTAGTTTCTCGAATGTCACAATTAGCAGTAGAATTACAAAATGGCAAGTTAGATAATATCTTTGTACAGATAGATAATTTTAATCAATATGACGCGACTCAAGACTATTTAAAACAAATTGAATTTGCTGCTAATTATTATTTACAAAATCAACCAAATAACTTAAATTGGCGTTATACTTTAGTTTTATCACAACTTTTACAACGCAAAGCACCAGAATTAATTCAGAATTTAACAGAATTAACTAAATATGATGCAAAAAATCCTTATACTTGGCTTTATTTAGGAGTTGTTTATTTATATAACTTTCAACCCAAACAAGCCGAAAAGCAGTTAATAATGGTAGAAAAAATCAAACCAGATATTCCAGAATTAAAGACTTTAAAAACAGTGACAAATATTATGAAATTTCTCCCCTTAATTCACTTCTAAAATATGAACAATAAACAATGGTTATTAGGGTTATTGGTAGCGTCTTTGGTTTTATGGTTAATATCTCTCGGAAACCTACCTTTAAGAGACTGGGACGAAGGAACTTATGCTATAGTCGCTAGAGAAATTTATCGTACTGGTAACTGGTTTTATCCTACCATACAAGGAGATCCTTTTTTATTAAAACCACCTTTAATGCAGTGGTTAATTGCTATTTGCTATCATGCAGGAGGAATACAAGAATTTACTACTAGATTTCCGGGAGCATTTTTAACCGCGCTAGGAGTTCCTTTACTTTACT
>JBJUHT010000177.1:0-30609 GCA_046070105.1 Dolichospermum sp. | reverse complement strand
TACACCTTTTTTTCAGCAGCTAAATTCACCTTTAACAAAAAAAGAAATTAATGTTTTACAAATTAATTTGGGAAAACGTTGTAATTTGACCTGTAACCATTGTCATGTGGAAGCTAGTCCAAAAAGAACTGAGGAATTAACACCGGAAGTTTGTCAACAGTTAATTACTTTAATTGAGAAGTTTCCCCAAATCAAAACTGTTGATTTAACTGGTGGTGCACCGGAAATGAATTATGGTTTTAAGTCGTTGGTTGTAGCTGCAAATAAAGCAGGTAAACAGGTCATTGTTAGATCAAATTTGACAATTTATTTTGTGAATGGATTTGAGGATTTACCAGATTTTTTTGCTGAGAATCAAGTTAGAATTGTGGCATCTCTTCCCTGTTATTTGGCTGATAATGTGGATAAGATGCGGGGAAATGGTGTTTTTGATCAATCAATTAAGGCTTTACAATGGTTGAATAAATTGGGTTATGGTCAAAACCCCAATTTAGTTTTAGATTTGGTGTATAATCCTCAATTACCAAATAGTGAAGATTTTTCTCTAACTCCTGAACAGAAAAATTTAGAAAAGGCTTATAAAACCTTTCTGTTTGAAAAATTTGATATTCGATTTAATCATCTTTTTACTATTACTAATATACCTGTGGGGAGAACAAAGTTTCATTTAGAAAGAAAACAGCTTTATTCTAGGTATTTGCATTTTTTGGAATCTCATTTTAATGGAAATACAATTGATGGTTTAATGTGTCGTGAACAACTTTCAATTGATTATTTAGGGAATATTTATGATTGTGATTTTAATCAAATGATGAATTTAGCTGCTAAAACTAGTAATGGTGAAAATTTGACGGTGAGTAAATTGCTAGAAATTGGTAGTTTGGATATAATTAATGAAGTCCAAACTGCTGAATATTGTTATGGTTGTACTGCGGGTTGTGGTTCTAGTTGTGGTGGTGCTATAGTCTGAATTTTGAAAATACTGTTAGAGGGTGTTTGAAAAGTCTAACTTGAGCGATTAGAAATCACATCTACACAGACGAAACCCACCTTCGTGGGTTCAGAGTCCTTGATTTGACCTTAGTCCACGCAGGTGGACTTTGTTTATGTAGTTGCGATTTACAGCAGATTCCTTTGTTATGAAGTACATCATAGCCACCTCCCTGCTTGCGGGGAGGGGTTGGGGGTGGGGTGATCTTGTACCTCATAACATTGGTAAGTGCTGTATAATCGCCGGAAACTTTTGAAAATACTGTTATTCAATTTAATGAAATGTTGGTATATGGCGAAATTATTGTACGAAGGTTATAGCGACAAAACTCCTACAAAATTTGTGCGCGAAAGATTTGGAGATATTACGGTTTACGCTCAAAATGCTAAATCACTACTAACAAAAGCAACTGGTTTTATTGCTGCTTATGACTTTACTCTTAATCCTTATCGTGGTTGTCAATATGGCTGTAGTTACTGCTATGCTGCTGCATTTAGTCCTAATGATAAAATGCGTCAAGATTGGGGTAAATGGGTAATTTTTAAGGAAAATGCTGCGGAAGTTTTAGCAAAAGAATTAGAAGCTTGGTGTCGAAAAAATCCTAATCAACCTCCCAGAATTTATATGAGTAGTGTTACAGATCCTTATCAACCTTTGGAATCTAAACATCAATTAACTCGTAGTTTATTAGAAGTAATGCTTGATTATCGTCCACATTTAGTAATTCAAACTCGCAGTCCAATTATTACTAGAGATATTGATTATTTACAAAGGTTTCAAAGGTTGCGAATTAATATGAGCATTCCCACAGGTAGTGAAGTTGTCAGAAAAGATTTTGAACCCCGCTCTCCTAGTATTAAAGCTAGATTCAATGCTATTCTGAAAATACGAGAAAGCATTGATAGTTTGAAAGGTTTTATTCCTAAAATTTCTATTACTATTACACCTCTACTTCCAACACTAGCCAAAGATGAAGATACGTTTATTCAAAAATTAGCTATTGCAGATAGAGTGGTAATTCAGGACTTTCATGCTAATAATAATCGTTCTTTAGTCGCGGGAACTCGTCAAGAAGCTGAAGAAATTAAACAAAAGTATGCTTGGTGGTATAATTCTCAGCAGTTGAGTTATCAACGATTTAAAGAAAAGTTAATATCTCAACTTCCAGGTGTAGAAATAAAAGAAGGAAAGGATGGTTTTGGTTATGAGTAATTTTATTATTAATTGGTGGAGAAGTCAGCAATTAAAATCAGCATTACGGCGTAGTGATCACCAAAGTGCTGTAAAAATTTTGCAAGAAATTCAAAAATCAGGAGCGAGTTTTTCATGGTTAGAGAAACTATTTAGAGATAAACTTCAACTTGAAATGATTTCCCAGGAAAATAAACGGGAAATTACAAATTTAAAAAAGCAAATAACGGAAGCAACAGAATCAAAATCTCATCTCTTATTAAAGCCTGATAGAGAATTTATTAAGTATATATATCAAACTTTTGAATTAGTAGATCATGATGAATATAAACTACAAGTTACAGGAATTGACCAGAGTATATTTGATGATTTGGAAGTTGCACTATTCAAATATCTTCAAGAACAATTTAGTAAAATTACTAAGCAAAAATCTGAACAAGAATTAATAATAGATTTAAAAGATGCTTTTGATGATATTAATGGTTTAAAAGCCGGAAAAGATCCAAAATACAATCTTAATCTAACTCCTCATGTCTATTTCATGAAGTATTTTTTAGAAAATGTATATTGT
The DNA here is from genome assembly GCA_046070105.1 of Dolichospermum sp. GTDB lineage: Bacteria > Cyanobacteriota > Cyanobacteriia > Cyanobacteriales > Nostocaceae > Dolichospermum. The sequence goes on along the minus strand of JBJUHT010000177.1, from coordinate 27,856 downwards.
CTCTATTTATTCTGGTTTTTAATTTACCAAAATGAGTTGCTACCAACTAAATTAAATATTCTTGATATTGGTGCTGGACTGGGAACAACGGCTTATGGTTTAGCTTTATTTCTCCAAAGTTGTAGCAGCTTTTTGAGTATTCCCCAAATGCACGTATCTTACTATTCCTTTGAAAAACAAGACACTTTTCAGTATCGAGGACTTCAATTTTGGCGTAAATATATTGAGTCGCAAATAAATCCTATAAATAATTATTTTCGTTTTGTGACTGCTGATATCTTTTCTTCGGAAGAAAAATATAGTAATATTCCGAAAAACTTTTTTAATTTTATTGTCATTTCTCATTGTTTTTTTGCAGATGATTCTAAAAGAATTAAAGCTAATAATATATATAAAGAAATATTTACTCAAAGTTTAAGTAGTCAAGGTTATGTAATGCTTATTATCCAGGATAAAAAGTTATTTATGGCTTATAATACTTATCGGACTGAAGATAAAGAACAGGAAAAAAATGTAGTATATAAGTTTGTAGAAGAACTGGGACTAAAGTTAGTTTGGTATAAATATCTAACCTCAACTGGTCTCAGAAAAAGTTATACCATTGTTGATTTTGCAAAATTTGCTCAAGAAAACTTACCCAAACAAGTTTATATTAGTTCTATGCTGAAAAAGTATTTTGATCAAAATTATGAATCTAAATATACATTAGATGATTATGTAATATTAGCGAAAAACCGGGTATAGATTACAATATTTAGCAGTTTTATTTTTTAGTTTTTAAATAGGGTTTGTTAAATACAGCGGTTTCCGATCTGATGAAGTACAAAGTTGAATCATAAAACTCTTGTGGTGCGGGCATCTTGCCCGCTAAATATGTACCTCATAACACCGAGAAGTGCTGTATATCCACCAGTACAAACTCTTATTAAAATCAAAAATCTCAAAAATGATATAATCTGATTTGGTAATTATCACAAAAGTATATGGCTTATTGGTTATTTCAAGGAAATCCCAAGTATTATCGGGTTTTAGACGCTATCAAGGAGTTGGAAGAAATTCCTTGGTTGGTAACTCGTTATGCTCAAAATATCGCTGCTGGTGATGGTATTATTATTTGGTTATCTGGTAGTCAAGGGGGAATTTATGCGACAGCAGAAGTGATAGAACCCGCTCAATTCTTGACGGAAATACCAGATAAGAAATATTGGGTAGACTCTACAAGAGCTTTGGGAAAACAACAAGCAATAATTAGATTTACAAATAAATTTGTAGAATCTCCTTTACTGAAAAATCAGTTACAAGAAGATTCTGTACTTAAAAATTTATTGGTGCTTCGCGCTCCCAATTCGACTAATTTTAAGGTAAGTTCAGAAGAGTGGGAACAGGTACAGAAATTAATTCAGGAAAAGTAGGAAATATTAACAATAATTTTGTTACTAAAACTGTTATGATATTCTGTGATCATACAAAGCTTAATTTCTATATCTAACTAAACTGTTCGATAATTCCCCCACCTAATACCTTGTCTCCGTCGTACCAAACCGCAGCTTGTCCGGGTGTAATGCTGAACTGTGGTTCATCGAATACCAAACGCACGCGGAAATCCTCTAAAGGAATTACTGTCACAGCTACAGGTTGAGAACGATAACGAATTTGTGCTTCTGCTCGCACGGGTGTTACAGGTTCAGCAATAGAAACCCAATTTACTCTATTTATTGTACATTCTGACTGAGTTCCTTTGGTGCGATCGCCTACAACTACCCTGTTATTAACAGCATCTAAGGAAATCACATACAAGGGTTCGGCCGCAGCAATACCTAAGCCTTTTCGCTGACCAATGGTATAATGATGAATACCGTCATGTTGTCCCAAAATTTTGCCAGTAGTATCAACGATATCACCAGATTTGGGAGCTAAATATTTATCTAAAAATGCCCGCATAGAACCGTTACTTTCTACCAAGCATAAATCTTGACTTTCCGGTTTATCGGCGGTTTTCAAATTGTATTCTGTAGCAATTCTCCGGGTATCAGTTTTCTTCAATTCACCCAGGGGAAAAATTACAGCCTCTAATAAATCTTGGGATAAATCATAGAGAAAATAAGACTGATCTTTATTGCGGTCAACGGCTCGTAACAATTGGTAACGATTAGTAGCGTCATCGTAACGAATTTTGGCATAATGACCTGTAGCGATGCGATCGCATTTTAATTTTTCCCGTGCATATTCCACCATTGGACCAAATTTCACTGTTTTGTTACATTGAGAACAAGGTAATGGCGTAATTCCCGCACTATAACCTGTCACCAAAAAATCAACAATTGACCTTTGAAAGACATCCCGAATATCAACAATTTCATGGGGAATACCCAATTGTTGGCAAATATCAGCCGCGTCGATCATTCCTTCAGAGCAACATTGCCCCTTGCCTTTCATGAGCCAAAGGGTTAAACCAATTACATCATAGCCCTGATTATGTAGCATAGCGGCGGCTACGGAACTATCAACGCCACCAGAAAGACCAACGACAACTTTTTTCATAATTCACACTTTTCAAAGTGCTTGCGGCTTATTTTCGTAAGAAAGGGGTGTTTTATTATTTGCTCACCAGGCGTGAAACTTTTTTAATTATAGCATACTAGGAGAAATTTTCCTGTTAAAGTAGTCCATATATCGAATATTTCCTAGAAAATTTCTGTAAATGTTGACAATAAATGTGTCTAATTCCCAAGTCAGTGACTTGACCTTTTAATCCATGTTATCTTTATTTTTGGGTACTAGGGGTTTATGTTAGATTATACTCCAGTTCTGGCTCAAATTCCCAAGAATAGTCAATTTTTAGCACAGGGGACGCAGGTATTGTCTAATATAATATAGCCGAAATTCTGAACGATATGTTTATATTTTCAAAATGTTTGTTACGGTAATAGTAGAGTTTATGATGGAAAATAGGGTAATTGGTAATGGGTAATTGGTAATGGGTAATGGGTAATTGGTAATGGGTAATGGGTAATGGGTAATTGGTAATTGGTAATGGGTAATTGGTAATTGGTAATGGGTAATTGGTAATGGGTAATTGGTAATTGGTAATGGGTAATTGGTAATTGGTAATTGGTAATGGGTAATTGGTAATTGGTAATTGACAAATGACAACTGACAAATGACAAATGACAACTGACAAATGACAAATGACAACTGACAACTGACAACTGACAACTGACAACTGACAACTGACAACTGACAAATGACAAAAGAACAATTTGTAGTTACCGCAGCGCAAATGCGGGATATTGAAACCAGAATATTTACTGCGGGAATGCCTGTAGCTGCTTTAATGGAAAAGGTAGGGGGATTAATTTTCCAACGCTTACAAACTATTATTTCTCCAGATAAATGTGTGGGCATTTTAGCAGGTCCAGGTCATAATGGAGGTGATGCTTTAGTAGTAGCGCGTGAATTGTATTTTCACGGTTATAAAGTTTGGATTTATCAACCTTTTTCTAAATTGAAAGAATTAACTTCACAACATTTTCAATATATTCAAAGTTTGGAAATTCCCTGTTATCAACAAATTAACGAATTACCAAATTGTGATTTCTTAATTGATGGTTTATTTGGCTTTGGTTTAGAAAGAGAAATTACCGACTCTATAGCTGCTGCAATTAATTATTTTAATCAAAGAAATCAGCCTATTATTAGTATTGATATACCTTCCGGTTTACACACAGACACAGGGGAGGTTTTAGGAACAGCTATTCAGGCAAGTTATACATTTTGTTTGGGTTTATGGAAACAAGGTTTATTACAAGAACAAGCATTACCTTATGTTGGTAAAACTGAATTAATTGATTTTCATATTCCCTTAACAGATATTCATGGGGTTTTAGATAATGTCCCCCAAATCAAACGCATTACTAAAACAACAGCATTATCTACCTTACCCTTACCCCGTCCCCTCATTACCCACAAATATAAACAAGGAAATTTACTATTAATTTGTGGTTCTCGACGTTACGCAGGTGGAGCAATTTTAACAGGTTTGGGTGCGCGAGCTTCTGGTGTAGGAATGTTATCAATTGCTGTCCCAGAATCTCTAAAAATGTTGTTAGTTTCCCATTTACCAGAAGCGTTAATTATCGGTTGTCCTGAAACAGAAAAAGGAGCAATTGCTAATTTACCATTAGTAGGGTGTGTTAGCGATAGCGCAACGCACCTGATAGACTTAAATTCCTTTACGACAATTGCTTGCGGACCGGGTTTAACTACAGATAATATTTCTATTATTCCCGAAATAATTGAATGTGAATGTCCTCTAATTCTTGATGCTGATGCTTTAAATATTCTGGCACAATTAGGAACTATTCCCACATTAAAATCACGAAAATCAGCCACTGTAATTACACCCCACACGGGAGAATTTAAGCGTTTATTTCCCCATATTGATTACAAAAATAGAGTCAAAGCAGTACAAACAGCAGCCCAAGAAAGTGGGGCGATAGTCCTGCTCAAAGGGGCAAGAACGGCTATATCTAACCCTCAAGGTCATGTTTGGATAAATCCCGAAAGCACCCCGGCCTTAGCCCGTGGAGGCAGCGGTGATGTATTAACTGGTTTGTTAGGTGGCCTATTAGCACAAATTCTTCCCCAAGAATTTACCATAGAGGATGTAGTCGCAACTGCGACTTGGTGGCATTCTCAAGCAGGAATTTTAGCAGCACAAGCAAGAACAGAATTAGGAGTTGATGCTTTTACACTGACACAATATTTATTACCAGTCTTGAAGCGATAACACAAGGCAAAAGGTAAAAGGTAAAAGGCAATAACTAGTTTTTACCAATTACCCATTACCAATTACCCATTACCAATTACCAATTACCAGATCACAACTACTTAATTGTTACTACACCACCAGCTTCTTCAATTCGCTTCTTGATATCCTGAGCAGCTTCCTTAGCTACACCTTCCTTAACAGCTTTAGGAGCAGCTTCTACCAAGTCTTTAGCTTCTTTGAGACCTAAACCTGTGATTTCACGGACAATCTTCAAGACAGCAATCTTCTTATCAGCGGGTACAGAATCTAAAATTGCATCAAATTCGGTCTTTTCTACTACTTCTTCAGCAGGAGCAGCAGCACCAGGGGCCATCATCACCATACCACCAGTAGCAGCAGCACTTACACCAAAGGCTTCTTCAATTTGCTTAACTAATTCAGCAGCTTCTAATAAGGTGAGGGCTTTCAATTGTTCTAAAATTTGTTCGGTTGCAGCAGACATGGATATAACTCCTAAATAATTTTTGATTTGTTTGATTTGTCATTTGTTAGTGGTTAAGCACCACCACCATTAGTGCATTATGTATTTGCTAATACACACTAAGCAGCACTTTCGGAACTATCGCCATTTTCTTTTTCAGCGATAGCTTGTAAAGCGCGAGCCAAGGAACTGGGAACTTCGTTGATACCAACAGCCAGCTTGGTAGCCACACCATTGATAGCACCTGCAATTTGAGCCATGAGTTGTTCTTTAGATGGTAAGTCTCCTAGAGCCTTAACATCAGCTTCACTCAGAACACGACCTTCCATGACACCACCGCGAATTTCTGTTTTCTTGGTGGCTTTTTGGAATGCTTGATAAGCTTTAATCGCGGATAAATCTTCTTTAACTAGCAGAAATGCAGAAGAGCCTTTCAGTAATTCCGACATTGGCTCCCATTCTTTCTGATCCTTAATGGCAATACCCATAAAGGTGTTTTTCGTCACCTTACATATAGCACCACTAGGACGGAGTTGCTGACGCAAATTGGTGATTTCAGCAACTGTTAGCCCCTGGTAATCAATTACCAGTGCTAAAGTTGACTTACTCAAGGTTTCCTTGAGATCAGCTACTATCTCTTTTTTGTTTTCTAACGTTCTTCCCATACTTATCTCACCTCCAATGTCAGTTGTCATTGGTCAGTTGTTAGTTGTTAGTTGTCAGTTGTCAGTTGTCAGTTTTTACTCTATTTCCTGTCACCTGTCACTTATCACCCATTACCTTTTTGCTGACCTGCCGAAAACAGTTAACCCTAGCTAACTTAGCCAGGGTTTCAAAGTGGTATTTTTAATACTGCTGTTGTCACAGTTTGACTGTTTAAACTTCAGATAGTTAAAATTACAACCTCGGCAGGATATTAAGCTATTAGCACCTGCTGTCTCCGGCTTTATCTATTTAATTTTGGTTATTAGGATTAGTTATTGGTCATTAGTCATTGCTGATTATACTCATCTATCACCAATTACCCATTACCCATTACCAAATTATGCAGTTTCGGTGAGTTTTAATTCCCGTAGGGCGCTGATATCAATGGCAATGGATGGACCCATAGTTGAGGATACATACAATGACCGCCAATAACGACCTTTAGCACCAGAAGGACGGTTACGGTCAATGGACTCTTGTAATGCCTTCAGGTTGATTAATAAATCTTCAGGGGAAAAACCAGCCTTACCAAACATAACATGAACAATCCCAGTCCGATCAGCCCGATATTCTAATTTACCAGCTTTAAATTCGGCGATCGCACTACCAATATCAAAAGTCACTGTCCCACCCTTGGGTGACGGCATCAAGCCGCGCGGACCTAGCAATTTACCAAGCTTTGCTACCTGTGGCATCACATCTGGTGTCGCAATCAGCTTATCGAAGTCCATGAAACCCTTTTGAATCTGCTCAATCAGTTCTTCTGAACCAGCTATATCAGCACCTGCGTTAGTCGCTTCTGTGACTTTTTCACCTCTAGCTATAACTGCTACTCGGATGACTTGCCCCGTACCTTTAGGCAATGTTACTGTTGTCCTTAACTGCTGATCTGTATACTTAGGATCAATTCCCAGACGGATATGGGCTTCAGCAGCTTCGGCAAATTTGGCCGTTGCTGTTTCCTTTAACAGAGCCAGTCCTTCTAAGGGTGTATAATCCCTATCTTCTACTTTTTCTAGTAACGCTCGCAAGCGACGTGACACTTTTTTCGGCATTTTTTTCTCCTGGGGTCATCTCGAAGTTGTGCTTCTCCCCCGATATGATTTTGTTATTTGTCAGTTGTCGGTTGTCAGTTGTGATTTTTTTATTTACTGTCACCTAATCTGTAACTGTTACGCCCATGTTTTTCGCAGTTCCCGCTACAATTTTCATGGCTGCGTCAATATCATTGGCGTTGAGGTCGGGCAGTTTAGTTTGAGCAATTTCCCGTAATTGACTTCTACTAATGCTACCAACTTTCTTTTTGTTGGGTTGATCTGAGCCTCTTTCAATTTTCGCCGCTTTCCGAATCAATACTGATGCTGGGGGAGTTTTGAGTACAAACGTAAAACTTCTGTCTTCATAAACAGAAATTTCTACTGGTATCACCATTCCCGCTTGGTCTGCTGTTTTGGCGTTGTACTCTTTGCAGAACATCATGATATTAACACCATGTTGACCCAGTGCAGGACCAACTGGCGGTGCTGGGTTGGCTTTCCCAGCATTCAGGGCCAATTTAATGACCGCTACTAATTTCTTCGCCATTTGTACTTAGCTCTGTTTTTTAACCTGATTAAATTCCAATTCTACTGGTGTATCTCGTCCAAAGATTGAGAGTAGAGCTTTTAGTTTACTCCTTTCTGGAGAAACTTCAATTACCTCGCCTTCAAAATCCTTAAATGGACCTGACAGCACAACTATCTTATCACCCGTAGCCATATCAATTTTGACTACTGGTTCTTGTGCGGTGGCTTGTTTGAATATGCGTTCAACTTCTGCATGATTCAAGGGAACTGGCTTGACGTGACCACGACCTCGGCCGCTACCACGCTTTTGCTCCGCGCCCACAAAGTTAATAACATGAGTGGTATTTCTTACCACTTGCCATGTATCATCACTCATTACCATCCGTACTAACACATATCCAGGAAAAACCTTTTCTTCTGAGGGCTGACGTTTACCATCTTTACGGATTTTCACCGTTGGTGTGTGGGGAATTTCCACTTGAATGATTTTATCAGCTACATCAAAAGTTTGGATACGTTGCTCTAAGTTTGTCTTTACTCTTTTCTCACAGCCGGAGGCTACTTGTACTGCATACCAGCGTAATTCATTAGACGCTGTTCCCAGTGCTTCCTCTGACTGCAATTCTACATTACGTGGTTCGTCTGTTGCAGAAGTCATCAGAACACCTGTTTTGCTGCCCAACTGAACAATCCATCGACCAAGTAGATCAAAGATGCGGAGAGTGTAACCATTAATAATACAGCTGCTGATTCACTTATCAACTGTTTTCGACTGGGCCAAACTACTTTTTCAAGTTCTTCCTTGGCACCTTGGAAAAAATTGTTTAAGCTAAAACCGTTTTCGTTTGCTGGTATTATTTCTGCTTCGTTTTTTTTGGCCACAGTCGTCATACCCCCCTTTTTTGAAAGGTTTATAGTTTCGACCTCAATTGACTGGCAATAAGAAAGCTACATTTTCAAAAAATTATACCCGAAATAATTGACGCTTTCTGCTGTTTTGGCAGTGACGTTATTGCTTCGGGCAATATTTTTGTTCTTGAGCGCGCCCTGGAGGACTTGAACCCCCGACATCAGGTTTTGGAGACCTGCGTTCTACCAACTGAACTAAGAGCGCACAAGCTTTTTTCTTGACCGTCTTTGTGATCAACTTTTTTTAGTTTAACACAATTCTTGTTTAATTGTCACCTATTTTTTTATTTTTGACAAGTTAGCGGCGAATGCCGCTCACAGCCTGGGTTTTGTCTGTTAACCCCTTGTTTAGAGGGCGCGGTCGAATCTTTGTTTAATGCGGGTTGCTTTACCAACTAGGCCGCGTAAATAATAAAGTTTAGCACGTCTAACTTTACCACGACGTAATACTTTAATACTCTCAATGCGGGGAGAATGAAGTAAAAATACCCGTTCTACACCCACACCTTGGAAGACTTTGCGAACTGTAATGGTTTCGTTAATACCACCATTCCGCATGGCTATGACTACACCTTCATAGGGTTGAACCCGGTATTTAGTACCTTCTTTGATTTTGACTCCGACTTTTACTGTGTCCCCAACATAGATTTGGGGTAAGTCAGATTTTAATTGTTCCGCTTCTATTGAGCGAATAATCTCTTGGGCGTTCATTACTTTTCTGTTTTCTGAAAAAACTCACAATCATTCATTATAAATCTATAATCGCCCCATAGTCCAGCTATTTATTGAAAGACTCACTCAGTCAGGAGTTAGAAGGAAAGAAGGAAGAATAAAATTACCTAATGACCACTGACCACTGACCACTGACCACTGACAACTGACAATTAACCAATTACCGTTGTAAAATAGAATCTGTAAAGATTTCAGGGGAGGCCAGGTAACTGGTCATAAACGCCTATAGAGACTATTTTTGGTAATATTCAAGGTTTAAAGTCCAGCCAGCTAAAACAACTCCAGCGGCTGTACCATCAGCGGATATCAGGAGATTGTATTACTACATCTGAGTTTGCACAACGTCTTGCAGCAGTTAGTACGGAAATTAATCAGCCTGTTTGTACTTATATCAACCGTCGTGGACAAGTGATTCGGGTTGGTGTGGGTACTCCGCGTCAAACTCAAATCCCGCCCATGGAAATACCTCGCTACGGTGCTGAACGTCTGAGCGGAATTCGCTGTTTATCTACTAATCTCAAGTCAGAACCACCAAATGAGTCAGCATTGACGGCTATGGCTTTACAAAGATTGGATGCTTTGGTAGTTTTAAATATTACTGGAGGCGGATTTACTAAGCGTGGTGGTGGTGCAACTGGATACGTGAAAGAAGCTTATCTAGCTCACCTTGTGGCTAATAATAAACAGTTAGTGACTAATAAATCTTCTGACATTGGTATAGCTAATCCTAGTATATATTCCCACATATCACCGCCTCTAAGTTTAGATGCTTTGGCTGACCAAGATTTTCTCGAATTGGTAGAAAATCTAGAAGCGGAATTTAGTCGGGAATATGTAGCTCAGGAAGTAGACGCTGATCATGATCGGGTGGTAATTGTAGGAGTATTAACGGATAATACTAGCCCGCAACAATTCGAGGATATTATAGCAGAATTGGCGCGGTTAGTACATACGGCGGGGGGTGATGTATTACAGACTTTACAACAAAAGCGATCGCGTATTCATCCCCAAACAGTCATCGGTGAGGGTAAAGTTCAAGAAGTCGCCATCACAGCCCAAACTTTAGGTGCTAACCTGGTAGTATTTGATCGTGATCTTTCCCCATCCCAAGTCCGTAATTTAGAAGCGCAAATAGGGGTGAGAGTAGTTGACCGCACGGAAGTAATATTAGATATTTTTGCTCAACGCGCTCAATCTGGTGCCGGTAAATTACAGGTAGAATTAGCTCAGTTAGAGTATATGTTACCACGACTGGCCGGCCGAGGTCAAGCTATGTCCAGGCTAGGTGGTGGTATTGGTACAAGAGGACCTGGTGAAACTAAGCTAGAAACAGAGCGTCGAGCTATTCAAAAGCGGATTTCTCGACTCCAACAAGAAGTTAATCAATTACAAGCACATCGTTGTCGGTTACGACAACGGCGACAACACCGAGAAGTTCCCTCGGTGGCTTTAGTTGGTTATACCAATGCTGGTAAATCTACTTTACTCAACGCCCTCACTAATTCGGAAGTATACACGGCTGACCAATTATTTGCTACCCTTGACCCCACCACACGGCGGTTAACGCTTCCCCACGCGGAAACCGGCGCGCCCCAGGAAACTTTAATGACGGATACTGTAGGGTTTATCCATGAATTACCTGCGTCTTTAATGGATGCCTTCCGCGCTACTTTGGAAGAAGTAACAGAAGCTGATGCTTTATTGCATTTAGTGGATTTATCTCATCCTGCTTGGTTAAGTCATATTCGCTCTGTGCGGGATATACTTGCACAAATGCCCATTACACCGGGACCTGCTTTAGTGGCTTTTAATAAAATTGATCAGGTTAGTAGTGAAACCCTAGCGTTAGCAAGGGAAGAGTTTCCTTTAGCGGTTTTCATTTCCGCTAGTCAGCGTTTAGGACTAGAAAACCTGCGTCAACGTCTATCACTGTTAATTCAGTACGCTGTTGATGGTCGTTTATGATTTTCATATCCTCGATTTCTTAAAGAAGTCGGGGATATACAGCACTTTTTGGTGTGAGCAGGTACACCACGGGCGGGCAAGATGCCCACCCCACAAGAGTTTTATTGTTAAAATTTGTACCTTATAATATCGGAAACTACTGTATTATTGAATATATCCAGTTTTGCTAGAATCATGATTACTTCAATGTAATTGGTTCCAAGATGATGATTACTACTGTTGAGCATCGTTATAGTTTAGATGAATATCGCGCTATTGAATAAAAAGCTGAAGAACGCAGTGAATATCGTGATGGAGAAATTGTACCAATGTTGGGAGGATCAATCATATCTTCTTTCTTGAGGGTTCTCAAACAATCTAACACTAGCACTAATTTTGTGAAAGTTTGATATAGGTGTTGGGTTTCGTTACCTCAACCCAACCTACTACTATCTCGACTTCTAAAAAAATTTCCTCAAAAAGAAAAAGAAGGGCAGAGGGTAAAAGAATAAGAGTAGAAAGGGCTACAAAGTCCTGAACGAAGACACGACCCGAAAACCGCAGTAGCTGTAACGAAGGTCGCGCGAATCCCTACCGCGATACGCAGCCCGACAGCGCCTAGCATCGCGATACCAAGAACCGCCACGGATCATTTTTGTATTGTCATCGCTTCGACTATTCCAAGCTCTGCCATCTATAGGCGCGTTTATATAATTTTTATGCCAGTCATCTTTGCACCATTCCCACACATTACCGTGCATATCGTATAAACCAAAAGCGTTAGGGGGAAAAGAACCTACATTAGTGGTTTGCTGGCGATATTCACCTTTAGGGGCATTACCATAAGGATAATCACCTAATATTTCTAAAATATCCCTAGCTGAAGGATAACGTTTAGCAGGAATATCCTGTAACATTTTGGTTAAGATGTTGGTTAATTCCTGACTTAAAGAAACATATTTTTGCCATGTCCACTGCATTTGGTTAGTATCAAACAATTCGTCTGAACCATCATTTTGTTGAAAATATCCCGTTAATAATCTAATGCAAGTTACAGCTAAACTATAGAGATCACTATTAGCATAAACCATACCCCGAAACTGTTCTGGTGGTGCATATCCAGGAGTTCCTACTGTAGTTCCAACTCTGGTTAAAATACTACCACTGGTTTCTTTAGAAACGCCAAAATCAATTAAGAATAATTTACCGTTGGTGCTTCTAATAATATTTTCTGGTTTGATGTCTCGATGAATGATATTGTTATCATGAATAAATTGCAAAACTGGTAATAATTCTATTAACAAGATTCTAATTTGTGATTCATTTAATTTACCTTGAGTTCGTAATTCTTCCAGTAAATTTTGACCATCAATAAATTCTTGCACTAAATAGAGTCTACCATCTTGGGGAAAGAATGCAAATAAGTCTGGTATTTGGGAATGTTTTCCTAGTTCTTGTAGTCTTTTACCTTCTTGTTGAAATAATTCTGTAGCTTTTTGTAAAGCCGCGCTTCCTGCTTGTTGGGGTAAAAATTGTTTAATGACACAAGGAGTATTAAATCTTTTTTTATCTAATGCTTGAAAAGTTCTACCAAAACCTCCTTCTCCAAGGAATTTTATGGGATGATAACGATCATCTAGGAGGATTTTATTACCACAATTTTCACAATAGATAGTATCCTGGGGATTTTGATGAAGACAGTTAGGATTAATACATTGACTCATGGTAGATGGTGGGTATTTCTAGGAGTGATTATACTACACCAGGAAAGAAAATGGGCGGGGAAACCCCGCTTTAGCTATTCCTGTTTCATCAAAGAGAGTTCAATATAGTCTTCTTTGGGTTGTGTCATGCTAATTTCTACATTAGGTCCAAAATACTTGGTCATTTTCTCTTGCTTTTGTTGCCAAGTATCAAAGCTAATTAATGGTGAATCAAATTCTAAAATGAGGGTATAAGCACCGTTGATTTCGGTTTCTCTTAAACCTGTCACTATTGGTCTTGAATCGTCCGTGGGGCTTAAACCTAGATAAGCCAGTGCTTCGTCTAAATGGGCTTTTTGTCCATAGCAGTAGCGTGTAATGTCTTTACGGATTTTAGTTTGTGTGACAGTTGCTTGTTGTTTTCTGAGTGCTAAAATTGATGGTGTGGTGGTCTGGCTGAAAGGTATGGGTTTAAGTTCATTAGCTTTGAGAGCTAAACCTCCCAATAGCAGCGGAAAACCATAGAAAAACCCCACTAAATTGAGGGTAGCGTTATCTGCAAAATAGGCAACAAAACCTGTAATAGTGAGTATACTACCGATTGTTAAACCAAGTGTTCCCAAAGAAATTCCGCCGAGCATAATTTGAGATTAGTATAATTTATGTTTATTCTTAGTTCTATTATTATCCCTGATTAGGGGCAAATTGACACAGAAATTAATATTCTTGTTTTTTGCGTTAACTTTAGATTTGAAGTGTTTAAGGACTGAAAGCAAAAAAATGGATATTCAGACAATTAAAGACCGAATTGGCGCGGTTCAATCTAAACGTGAACGGTTATTGAGTTTACTTGAACAACCCAATTTAGGAACGTTAAGGGTTGATGTTAATCAGGCTTTGGAAGAACTAGATGATCTAATGGATGAGTTGAAACGTACTGATACTAATACGTAAATTAGTTAAGCTAGTTTAATAACAAAAATTAGCGTCGGGTATGTGTTATAGAAAATATACCTGTCGCAATTTAATTATGAGAAGAATTGATTATTGCTAATATATCAACAGGGTTGATTTATTTGTTGTGAATAATCTGTACTGCATTTAATTTATATAAGTTTAACAGGTAATTGGTATAAGTTTAACAGGTAATTGGTATAAGTTTAACAGGTAATTGGTATAAGTTTAACAGGTAATTGGTATAAGTTTAACAGGCAAGATGCCTGTTCCACAAGAGTTAAGAATATTAGGATTATACAATTTAGCTGCACATCAGTTTAGGAAAAATACTGAACCTGCTGTCCTAACTGTCTAACTAAGGTAATGAGTTCTTTTGTACGGATATCTTTTTTACAAATCTGATCAAATTTATGATGAGTTTGGTTTTGCTGAAAAGATGTTTCATCTACAGATGAATAAGCTAATATCTGAGTATTTGGAGATATATCTTTAATACGATAAGATGCTACCCAACCATCCATAATTGGCATTTGTAAATCGAGAATAATGACATGAGGTTGATATAATTTAGTCATTTCCACAGCTTCTTGACCATTAGCAGCTAAACCAACAACATGAATGTTTTCTTGAATAGAAAAAACTAATTGTAAGCTTAAACGAGTGAGTTCATGATCATCAACTACAAGAATATTCAACTGAGAATTAGAAGACTCATCTGACAACATTAACATTTTAAAAAAAATAAATGTGAGTCAATGCCAGTTTGAAAAATAATTGTCGCAGATCAAAGAGTCGTCAATTTTGTCATGAGCTATTGACAATTTAATATCTCAAATGGTATGAATTTCTCCAGTTTATAATTATGATCAAGATAATAAATCTATCTTATGGATGAATTTTAGTGATTAAAAAAATATTTTTATGCAGAACAAAGATTTAGTCGTGTCTTTTTTGCATGATGATTTTAGGAAAAATTAAAAATTAGTAGGACTTACGCAAGATTCATGGAATAACGAACCACTCCAGGCACAGAGGTCACGGAGAAATGAGGATTTGAGAGATATTTTGCGTAAGTCCTGATTAATTCAAAATTAAATTATTTGTTATTACGGATAGTTGGTAAAGCATAAATTGATATAGGAATAATACAGCACTTCCCAGTGTTATCAGGTACATATTTAGCGGGCAAGAGTCCCGCACTACAAGAGTTTCATCATTCAACTTTGTACTTCATCAGATCGGAAACCGCTGTATTTGATTTTTGATAGCTTGCGTGGCCTAGACAAGACTCAATAGGTATCAATTCTGTCTTTCTTCGGAGTGTTGCCTGTTCCCGTGTTCCCTGTTCCCTGCCCTCACAGACAACTTTTTCAGTAAGCCCTAATTAATACCTGTAGAACGTAATGCCATGGACATAATAGTTTTTTGGGAATTGGCTTCTGGACAGTTATCACCGGGGCATCTTTGGATATAATTACCATCAGGTTGTAGTTCCCAAGCATGACGATTATCTGCTAACATAATTCCCAAGATTTCTTGTAGATCTTTAGCAATATCTTGGTCTTTTATTGGGGTAATTACTTCTACACGTCGATCTAAATTGCGACGCATCCAATCAGCGCTACCAATATATATTTCTTCTTGACTATTGTTGTAGAAATAATATATGCGAGAATGTTCTAAAAAGCGGCCAATAATGCTGATTACGCGAATGTTTTCGCTGAGGTTTGGTATTCCGGGACGTAAACAACAAACACCGCGAATAATGAGGTCAATTTGTACGCCAATACGAGAGGCTTCGTATAATGTAGAAATGATTTGTGGATCAACTAGAGCGTTCATTTTAGCGACAATTCGGCCAGAAAATCCATTTTGAACATTGGCGATTTCGCGGTGAATTAATTCCAGAAAGCGATCGCGCATATTCACAGGTGCTACCATAATTTCTCGATAGGATTTTTGACGAGAATAGCCTGTTAAGAAATTAAATACATCTGTTAAATCTGCACCCAATTCTTCCCGACAACTAAATAGGCCTAAATCTGTGTACAGTCGTGCTGTTTTCTGATTATAATTGCCTGTACCAATATGTACATAGCGACGCATTTTATCTTTTTCTCGTCGCACTACTAGAACTATTTTGCTATGGGTTTTTAGGCCTACTAAACCATAAACAACATGAACACCCACTCTTTCTAAACGTCTAGCCCAATAAATGTTATTCTCTTCATCAAATCGTGCTTTTAATTCTACTAATACGGAAACTTGTTTGCCATTTTCTGCCGCAGTAATTAAAGCATTGACTATCGGTGAATCCCCGGATGTTCGGTAAAGGGTCATTTTAATGGCTAGAACCTGGGGATCATGGGCAGCATTAGTAATAAAGCGCACAACTGTACCAGTGAAGGATTGATAAGGATGATGCACTAGTAAATCTTTTTCTCGAATTACGGAGAAAAAGTCCTTTCCCTCTTCTAGTTCTTTGACATCAGTATCAATACTGGGTTCTCTAAGTCTTTGTAACCGAAAAGGAACAACAGATTGGCGCGGTGGATCTTTGAGTTCTGGTAGGGGTAATGTGAGAAAATACATTAGATCCCGCAGTGCTAAAAGACCATCAACTTCATAAACATCGCTTTCAGTTAATCCTAAATCCTGTAAGAGACGAGAACGTACTAAGGTGGGGGTTTGGGAGCGAATTTCTAACCTGACAGTATTTCCTCCCATGCGACGCTTGCGGAGTTCTTGTTCAATAGCTAGGAGGAGATCATCTGCTTCGTCTTCTTCCAATTCTAAGTCAGCATCGCGGGTAATACGGAAAGGGTGATATTCTTGAATAATCATTCCTGGAAAAAGGGATTCTAAATTATGGGCGATCGCCTGTTCTAAAGGAACTCCTGTCCAGTGTATAGTTTTATAATCTTCCTGGGTTGCTAATTCTGGCGGTATGGGCAAAAATCTAGGTAAGACTTTGGGAACTTTGACTCTAGCAAAAAACTCCTCTTCTGTTTCAGGATTTTTGACCACCACTGCTAAATTTAAACTGAGATTAGAAATATGGGGAAAGGGATGACTAGGATCAACAGCTAGAGGAGTAAGAACGGGAAAAACCTGTTCCTGAAAATAATTATCTAAGTGATTTCGCTGTTTTTGATTCAATTCTATGTAATCTAAAATGTAAATTCCTTTTTGGGTTAAAAGTGGCCGCAGCACTTCCTCAAATTCCGCGTTGTGCTTTTTCAGTTGGGGTTTGAGATGTGAACGAATATCATCTAGTTGTTTTTGTGGTGTCCGTCCATCAGGTGTTAATAAATTGACAGTGGCTTCTACCTGTTGTTTTAACCCTGCTACTCGCACCATGAAGAACTCATCTAAGTTAGAACTAAAAATGGCTAGAAATTTCAGCCTTTCTAATAGGGGGGTTCTAGGATCACAAGCTTCATGTAACACTCGGTGATTAAATTCTAGCCAACTTAACTCCCGGTTAATGTAGTATTGTGGATCATTTAGATTAATAGAAGTATTATTTTTTTTGGATTTCGCCATGATCATTTAGATAAAGTAGATATTGTTTATGAAGTATGAATACAAATATCTTAATTGTTACGGCATAGATTTTTACAGTTCTTGATATAAAAACTTGATCAAATTCTTAATTGGGTATTTCTATGTATAAAAATATATTTTATATATAAATAAATATTCCCCTAAAATAATAGGGCGGTATGCACTTGAATGAGATAGAGAATTTAACCAAAAAGCATACACAGAGGGACTTTGACCTCTGTTTCCTGTTCCCAGTTAAGAGTTCCCTGCTATAAAATATAAAATCCTGAGTGTAAAGAGTTCCCTCTAAATTTCCCAGACAAATTTTTGTTACCAATCATACATATTAATTTTATGTCTATTTACCTATTTCAAGCTACTCGTCGTCGGTTAGCGATTTGGTACACGGCTATAACTGCAATTTTATTATTATTATTTGCTAGTGGTGTATATTTATATGTTCACAGTACATTAATTGAAAGAGTTGATGATACATTATATCATGTAGTGGAAGTTGTCGAGCGTTCCTTAGTCATTGAAGCCACAAAAATTCAACCTAATCAACTGCGAGTAAATGTAAAATCTAGTTTTCCTAATAATGCTGAAAACGCCGAAGATGATCGCATTGATTTAGAGTGGTTTAGTCCTAATGGTGAATTATTGTGGTCAACTTTTTCGGAAATATTAAATATTCCTATTCATACTAATCTAAAAGGTGAAACTGTGCGAGTAGCAAGCAAGGGAGGATGGGGAGAATCTGCACAATTATTAAGACAAGTTACCAAAAGAATAGAAAGAGGAAGACAAGTTTTAGGATATTTACGAGTAAGTCATCCTTGGTTTGAGGTGACAAAACCTAGCCGACAATTAATTTTTGATTTGGCTTTAGGAATTAGTTTAATGCTATTGTCAGTAGCAGCTAGTGGTTGGTTTTTGTCGGGTAAAGCCATGAAACCTGTGGGAGAATCTTACCAGCGTTTAAAACAATTTACTGCTGATGCTTCCCATGAATTAAGAAGTCCTATTGCTTTAATTCAAACTAATGTCCAGGTGGCTTTGGCTGATTTAGATTTAGTCAAAGAAGAAAATAATACTCTTCAATATCGTCAACAATTAAAAATCATGGAAAGACTGACTCAACGTATGGGGAAGTTAGTTAATGATTTGCTCTTTTTAGCTAGACAAGATAGTGGAATTAACACAGATGTATTTTCCCCTTGTCCTGTTGATGCTTTATTAATGGAAGTGGTGGAAGAACAACAACTTGTAGCCAGGGAAAAACAAATTAATTTGGTTTTGAATTTAGTCGCTTTTCCGGGGACGGAAGTTAATCCTGAATTACAAGAAAATTGGTTTACTGTCATTGGAAATTGGCAGCAATTAGTGAGATTATTTACAAATTTGATTGGTAATGCTTTGCAATATACTCCTGTACAGGGAGTAATAAAAGTGGAGATAGAAAGAATCGAGGGGATAAATCGAGTTACAGGAAGGCGTTGCACTAATTCTCATTTACAAATTAAAGTTAGTGATACGGGAATTGGTATTCCTACGGAGGCACTACCAAAATTGTTTGACCGCTTTTATAGAGTTGATCCGGCGCGAACACATATAAGCGAAAAAAGCTGCACGACTACAAATACTGGTTCAGGATTAGGATTAGCGATCGCTCAAGCCATTATTGCCCATCATCAAGGACAAATTCAAGTAGTCAGCACATTGGGTGTAGGTACTACTTTCATTGTGATTTTACCCGTAAAACCGCCAAATTCGGAATTATTGACAAGGGAATAATGACCAATTCATCTGATTTTGTTAAGCTATGTGATAGTGTCGCGCGAGATTAGCCTAAAAATGCCAAGATTCGGACTGGGAGGTGGTAGTGTGCCAAAACACATTCGGTTAGTTTCTCTTTTAGTTGCTTGCAGTTTATGGAGTATTCCCTCTTCTGCTCAGGCTCAAGCATTTATACCCCATACGGTACAAATTGATCAGGCACAGTTGGAAAAACAGGGTTTGAACTTTGCACGGGAGGCCGCTCAATTAGCTCAATTTCAGCAAATTGAACCAGCCCTAGTCAGAGCCGAATTGGCCGTGAAACTGGCTCCGCAGAATGATAAGGTCTGGTGGTTATTGGGAAGCTTATATCTACAAAATAAAGAATTAGATCAAGCTATTACCACACTGAATAAAGCTCAAAAACTTAACCCCAAAAACGCTGAAGTCCTGTTTGCTTTGGGTTCAGCCCAGTTTCAAAAAAAAGATTACCAAGAAGCAATCACTAATTATCAAGCAGGTTTGAAATTAAAACCTAATTATGCTGGAGGATTATTTGATTTGGGTAATGCTTATTATATGCTCAATAAATTACCAGAAGCGATCGCTCAATTCAATTTAGCTGTCAAACAAGATCAAAAGTTTTGGCCAGCAATTAATAATATCGGTTTAATCAAACATCAACAAGGGGATATTTCAGGAGCAATTCAGCAATGGCAAATGGCAGTTAAGATTGATAAAAAAGCCGCAGAACCTTTATTGGCTTTAGCAATAGCTACCTACAATAAAGGGGAAATCCAGCAAGGGGTAAAAATGGGAGTATCCGCACTCCGCATTGATTCCCGTTATGCTGATTTAGATTTTCTCAAGGAGAATCTTTGGGGTGAACGGTTACTTTTAGAAGCAGCAAAATTCTTAGCATTACCGGAGGTTAAATCAGCATTACAGGAACTCACGGAAGGGTCTAGTCCTTAATCAAAGTCCAGCCAGGTAAGGAGTAGATAAAACTACTCATGACCTAATTATGCTGGTGGTAAGAGTCCTAAAATTTGGTCAACAAACTGTTGATGATCAACTACGGGCTTAGAAATGTAATCATCAGCACCGCTTTGTTTTAAAAAATTCTCTCGATCTCCTTCCATTGCGTGTGCTGTCACTAAAATCACTGGTAATTTAGCCGTTTGTGGGTCAGATTTCAACATTTGCGTAATTTTGATCCCATCAACGGACTTACTTTGATATACACTACGAGACAGAGACACATCCATTAAAATTAAGTCAGCAGCCCCTGACAGAGCAATTTTGAGAATCTCTTCCACGTTTTCTGTATGTTTTACACTCAAACCGCCGCGTTTAGTCAGAATTTTAGAAAAAACGCGAGCATTAATTAAATCATCGTCGACAATTAGAACTGTTTTCATGAAACTTTATACTCATAGAGTTAACGACAGAAGCAGTCTCTGTTGTATTTTTAATAATCTATAAGCTGAGATCACATCAAGGATAATACTACTGCTTTTTATCTTCATGACCATGAAGATTGTGTGAGTATTTCTATTTATTCCGTGATGGTAAGTTACAGTATGTTATCTTTTAGTGACTGTTGTGTAGTAAAAATTCAGGGAAAATTCAGGGAAAAAGCTCATGGCAAAACAGTTAAACCTTCTCTCTAAGGGACAGGTAATCACCACCGCACTGCACACCGAAATGCAACGGTCATACTTAGAATATGCCATGAGTGTGATTGTGGGGCGAGCTTTACCAGATGTCCGTGATGGCTTGAAACCAGTACATCGCCGTATTTTATACGCTATGCACGAACTGGGTTTAACGCCAGATAGACCTTATCGAAAATGCGCCCGTGTGGTGGGAGATGTTCTCGGTAAATACCATCCTCATGGTGATCAATCGGTATATGATGCTTTAGTACGTTTAGTACAAGACTTTTCCAGCCGTTATCCTTTACTGGCCGGACATGGTAATTTTGGTAGTGTTGATAATGACCCACCAGCAGCTATGCGTTATACCGAAACCCGTCTCGCGGCTGTGGGACAGGAGGGAATGTTAACGGAAATTGCTGAGGAAACTGTGGATTTTACGGGTAATTTTGACAATTCCCAGCAAGAACCTACGGTATTACCGGCTCAGTTACCATTTTTGTTACTTAATGGCTGTGCGGGAATTGCTGTAGGAATGGCTACAAATGTCCCGCCCCATAATTTGGGGGAAATTGTTGATGGTTTAATTGCTTTAATTGACAATCCTGATGTCAGTGATGAAAAATTATTTCAATTAATTCCTGGTCCTGACTTTCCTACAGGTGGCGAAATTGTTGATCATGGCGGTATTAAAGAAGCTTATACCACTGGTAAGGGCAGCATTGTCCTCCGGGGTATAGTCACAATGGAGGAAATTCCGGCCACTAGGGGCAGTAAACGTCGCACAGCTTTAATAGTTACAGAACTGCCTTTTCAAGTCAATAAGGCTGGTTGGATTGAAAAAATCGCTGATTTGGTCAATCAAGGTCGTTTACAGGGAATTTCTGACATTAGAGATGAAAGTGATCGAGAGGGAATGCGCGTAGTTATTGAACTTAAACGCGATACTAATCCTCACGAACTGCTTAGAAATTTGTACCAGCAAACAGCTTTACAAACTAATTTTGGTGCGATTCTATTGGCTTTAGTTGATGGACAACCCCGCCAATTAAGCTTACGACAACTATTACAGGAATTTCTCAAGTTTCGAGAATATACTCTCAACCGTCGTTACGGTTATGAATTGGCAAAAGCGGAAAATCGCGTTAATATCCTCTCAGGATTGCTTAAAGCTTTATCAAATCTGGATGATGTGATTACTATATTACGACAAGCTGCTGACGGCAGTACAGCCAAAATGACACTTTGTGGCCGCCTAGATTTGAGCGATTTACAAGCGGATGCAATTCTGTCTATGCCATTACGTCGTCTCACTAGTTTAGAACAACAACACTTACAAGAGGAATTTGACCAACTTAACCGGGAAATTAGTTTGTTGCGAACATTACTCGAAGATAGACAAGAATTACTCAAAGCTTTAAAAAAGGATTTGCGATCGCTCAAACGTAAATACAATGATCCACGACGCACTAAAATAGTCAACACTCAAGAAAACCCTGTTTCAGAGGAGAAAGGTAAAACAGGAGTTGGGAGTCAAGAACAGAAAGAAATCAGAAAAGAAGTTACAAAACCGACCGCTGAAGAAACGATTTTAGAAGTCACTCAACGGGGTTATATCCGCCGTATTTCTCCTAGTAGCAAAAAATCAAAAGGGGAAAATGGGTTGTCAGACCATGATTTCATCATTCAAACTGAATTAACTAATACCCACAAAGATTTATTAATCCTGACCAGCAGTGGTAAAGTTTACCCCATTACTGTAGGAGATATTCCCCTGGCTACAGGCCGTGGGGCTAAGGGAACACCATTAATTACCATGCTCACCAATTCTGCCCAGGGTAACACAGAAGGTGTCATTAGTCGTTTCTTGCTCCCAGAAAAACCCGCAACTCAGGAAATGGTGTTGTTGACTAAAGAAGGACGTATTAAACGCCTATCTTTATCAGAATTTGTGAATCTTTCTCGACGAGGTATGACAATTTTAAAGCTGAAGGATAATGATGAATTAGCTTTTACTCAATTCGTTACTAGCGGACAACATATAATTTTGGCGAGTTCTAGCGGTCGTTTGTTGAGGTTTCCCGTTAATGACCAACAACTACCGATTATGGGTCGCGCTGCTATGGGATTACAAGCATTTCGCCTTTTGAAAGATCAGCAAATGGTTGGTTGTGTCAATCTTAATCAAGATCACAAATTATTACTAGTGACTCAAGAAGGATTTGCCACTGCAATGTCTTGGTCTGCTAATCACTTGCGGGTCGCAAATCGGGGAGATTTAGGTATCCAAGTTTTAAAATTTCATAACAAAACAGACAATTTAGCGGCAATGATACAAGTAAAATTAGGGATAGAAGTCGCACTGATGACAAATAAAGACCGGGTAATTCGGGTATCTGTGGATATAATTCCTAGCTTCAGCAAAGATAGTAAAGGTGAAAGTATTTGTCAACTTAATCGAGATGAGAAAATTATTGCTGTGGTGGAAGTAGATGTTTAATAAAGTTCTATTTCACGTACAGGCGCAGAGGGCGCGGAGAGTGAGAGTTGGGAATTTTGCAGTTTTTTGTTGTTTATTTATTCAGTTATGACACAAGATCATCACCACGAACACCATAGTGACTTAAATATTCGGGGAGCATTTTTACACATGGCCGCAGATGCCTTGCTATCCTTGGGAGTGGTAGTAGCAGGAATTGCTATTTTATTCACCCATTGGCTGTGGCTTGACCCATTGGTCAGTTTAATTGTTGTCGTCGTTGTCGTGATTGGTACGTGGCAATTACTTAGAGATTCTGTAAATTTAGCACTGGATGGCGTACCAGTAGGAATTGAGTTACGGGCTGTGAAAAATTACTTAATTGAACGTCCAGGTGTGTCCAAAATTCACGACCTTCATATCTGGGCTATGAGTACGACGGAAACCGCACTCACTGTCCATTTAGTCATGCCCGGAGGCTACCCTGGTGACGCTTTTTTATGGGAAGTGTGTCGGGAACTTGAACACCATTTTGGTATCAAACACTCTACTGTTCAGGTGGAAATAGGGGATTCTGCTTATCCCTGTCCCCTAGAACCAGACCACGTTGTCTGAAATTTCTGTTTCTCAATATACCTATAGGTTAGGTGCAAAAAAAAATATAAATAAATATTGCATTTTTGCAAAAATTTGTTATATTTATTTACATAAGGCAATAAAGCTTAGTAAATCCTAATTGGAGTGCTAACCATGACTAATGCAACAAAAACAGCTACTACACCTGTAGTTACTGACCGCAATGCTTGGCGTTGGGGATTTACACCCGAAGCGGAAATCTGGAATGGCCGTTTAGCAATGATCGGTTTTTTAGTAGCAGCTTTAATTGAACTATTTTCCGGTCAAGGTTCTCTCCACTTCTGGGGTGTCCTGTAATTTTTCAATTACGTAGGACTCTTATTTGGGTTTTCAACAAAATTTGCTAAATTTATTTAATATAACTCTGACTTCCTTGCTAAGTCAGGGTTATTATTAACCGCATTTTGCCAGTCTCATAAATATTAGAACTAGTCATATATTTAGGACTTACGCACAAGTCACGGAATAATGAACCACGAAGGAACGAAGAAAACGAAGAAAAGAGGGTTTGAGAGATATTTTGCGTAAGTCCTGATATTGACAAAAATCAATATGTTCTTAGTAAAAAATCAACTACTTGATATATAATAAGGTGATATCAAGTATGGAATTAAGACTATTGCTGACGCGAAAACCAAGCAATAATGGTGGTAGTCTTTTCACAAAACTTAATTGAAACACAGTCACGTTGGGCTACAGCGTGCAAGTCTACCGAGGGATAAACGCTCCCATGCTCCCGTTAAAGTAGAAAGTAAAGTCTAGCTTTGTCTAGGTTTTATATAGCAGACCTTTTGTAATTATTTGAAAAGTAGAACTATGATTTTGACACTGGGTTGGGTATCACTGTTAGTTGTGTTTACTTGGTCGATTTCTATGGTAGTTTGGGGACGCAACGGACTATAAAGGAATCGTGGAAAGTCCATTTTTGGGTATTTTAGCCTTATTTGGCGTAGTGCTGCTAGTAGGAGTCACTGGTGGTGTTGTTTACCTAACATTAGCAGATTGGCGCGATCGTCGTCGTTTTGAAGACGAAACCCGCGCCGCCCGACGTAGCACTAGCAAGCGAAAATAATGCTATTACGGCATATATAGCTGTATTTTGCGTTAAACATTGTTTATGTAGGGATAAAAGCTAATCCTATCCCTGCATAATCTATATTTATTATTAGAATTTATTATTACAGCAGTTTTTGGCGATTTAAACCAGACTTTGATTACCTTCTTCCTTTGCGCCTTCCTTACTTTGCGCCTTTGCGCGAAACAAAAACCGTGGTTCATTGACCAGCAAATTCGCTGTAAAATACATCCTCTCCCTAAAAGCAAAAGTCGCTTAAAAGCGACTAATAATAATTCTATTTTTCTTCTTCTCCGCGCCTTCGCGCCTGGGCGTGAGAGAACCATTTCAGAAATACCCAGTAGCAAATCAATTAAAAGAAAAAAATATACCTGCCTGTAGCCAAAAACTACAAACAAGTACGGTTAAAAATCAAAGCAGTTTATTAAATAAATACTAGATTAATCGTTATCCCATTCTTCGCGGCCGATTAAATCACCGATACGATCACGGAGTAAAAAATCACATTTTTCTAATTCACATTCTACACAAACCCACTCCCTAGCAGGTATAAATTGGCAAAGTGTATATATTGGTTGCTGACGGCCAACCATTCCCCTTTCCACCAGGCGACGGGCTTCGTCCTGGATAACATTCAGAGAATAGTAATTGTAATCAATAGAAGGCACCGTATTTACAGTCATGGTTTTTTACTCACAAAATTACATTTAGAAAACGTTTCCATTATTCACTAGGAACTAGGAACAAAGACGGCAATAATTAAACCTGTATCCCCAGGGTTTTGTAGTTTGCTATACGGAACTATTATCATTTTGACGCTATGCACTACTAAATTATCTAAAGAAATGTTAAATTTGTCAAGAAAATATGACATTTGTGGTATTTGGATTCATATTTTCAGGGTCAAAGAAGCTACTATTCCAACCTATTATTGCCATTTTTAACAACTTCCACATCAATCTATAAAAACTGTTAAAACTATACTAGACTTGTTCTAGCATTAACTGTACTAATTTAGGTGTATTTATGGAATTTGACATCTATCCCAGGATACAGGATCTACAACACCTATAATTCCCTAAAAATAGGGAAGATTTCCCTATCTTAATAGTTCCAGAACAACCAATAATTTCAAGATTTCTTTATATTTTAGTCCACCTTTAATTATTCAACCATTTCTTCTGTCGCCTCATCTATATTTGATAATGTCCGTTGTTGCTGAAGTTGGTTTAATAAACTCAGCACCTTAGTACCTCTTTCTATAGACCTATCTTCAACAAATAGCACTTCTGGAGTACGCCGTAATCTAATTCTCGCCCCAAGTTCACTGCGAACGTAACCTGTAGCTGATTTTAAACCTGCCATTGTTTCCATTTTAGCTTCCTGGGTGCCATAAATACTGACGAAGATGGTGGCGTGTTGTAGATCCCCAGAAACATCCACATCAGTGACACTTACCATTCCCGTACCTACACGGTCGTCTTTAATCCCGTTAAGTAGCATTTGGCTAACTTCCCGTTTAATTAATTCAGCAACGCGGGAAACGCGGCGATTTGTAGCCATATAAATTGCGCCTTTTCAAAAAGTTTTGATCACATGATCTAAATGTAAAAGTGGACTGTACTTGATGTGATCAAATCAAGAGAAGAGTCCAATAAAGTAAAACTTTTTTGTTCCCAGTCTAGACTGTATTTAAACCCAACATAGCCCGGAGGGTCAGGGTGACAAAAAAAAGACCACCGGCAAAAAAGCCCAAAATAGCAATTAGTGTCACAGGACGTTTCAATAGAGGAAACAGCGGCTCAAAAGTGTTGAGAAAAATACCTAAGACGATACTAACCAAGTACCGAGGGTAGCGGAAGACGTTATCCCAAAATCCATCAAACATTTGAATTTAAACCACCTTGTGATATAATACGAGTCTGTTTTTGTGTTCTTTACCTACTCTGATTATAATATATAACCATCATATCGCAGGGAGCGGCAAGGAACAGGGAATAGATAACTGAGATTAATTTGGTTTTTATTTTAGTTTTTATTTTAACAGTAAGTAGATGATAAGTCAAATTCCTCAACAAACTTACCCACGGCCATTTTTAAAGTGGGCTGGGGGTAAAACTAGATTAATTTCGCAATATAAAGACCATTTTCCTAAACATTACGAAACTTACTATGAACCATTTTTAGGTGGTGGAGCAGTTTTTTTCTATTTGCAGCCATTTAAAGCAATTTTAACTGATATTAATGCAGATTTAATTCTTACTTATCGGTGCGTTAGAGATAATTTAGGAGAGTTAATAACTCTGTTGCAACATCATCAAATCAGGCATAATTCAGATTATTATTATGATCAAAGGAATCATCATGGTGGCACAGATTTAGAAAAAGCGGCTCGGTTTATTTATCTGAATAAAACTTGTTTTAATGGACTTTATCGGGTTAATTCTCAGGGTAAATTTAATGTTCCTGTGGGGAAATATAAAAACCCTGGTATTTGTCAGGAAGAAGTTTTAAAATTAGCGTCCTTTGCACTCAAGAACGTAGAAATTAAACAAGGGAATTTTGATGAGGTTTTAAATTATGCAATTGGTAGTAATGACTTTGTTTATTTTGATCCCCCCTATTATCCTCTAAATAGAACTAGCAATTTTACAGCTTATAGTAATTTTTGTTTTGATGAGAATCAACAAGTAAAACTGAGGGATATTTTTAGTAAATTAGCTAATAAAGATGTAAAAGTGATGCTATCTAATTCTGATTGTCCATTTATTCGTGACCTTTATACTGGGTTTAATATTCATACTATATTAGCAGCAAGGTCAATTAATTCTCATGGTCAAAAACGAGGAAAAATAAATGAATTATTAGTAACTTCTTATTAGTTATTAGATTAAAATTGTAGGTTGGGTAGAACAAAGT
>JBJUHT010000176.1:0-6714 GCA_046070105.1 Dolichospermum sp. | reverse complement strand
TAAGGGAAACTCGTTCTCCGTAGGGAAGATTTTGGCTATTATTTGTATTTACGCCTAATGCTTGTAAACCGGCTGCAAATTGGTTAATTTGTGTTGTAAGCTGATTGTAGGTAATTTTTACTTCTGGTTGAGAATGGGGGTTGTACAAAGCGATAATGTCACCAAATTTCTTTGCGGCTAAAGGCCAGATTTCTGGTAATAATTCTACACTTGTGTAATCTATTAAACTCTGCAATGCAAGGCGTTCTCGTCCAGAAATGTTGTTTAAAAAGGAGGCTTTAAGTTGATTTTTTGTCATAAATACTACCGTTAAATGCAATTAACTATGTTAACCCTTTTGTACATTATTTGATAAGAATGTTGAGTTCCCTCTATGAGATTTTATGCTAAACTGATTTTATATAGACTAAATACTATGGTTAAGTGTGGGTGCATTGTTTGACGTTGCCATGTATTTTAGTATTAACTAAACCGTTTCAATGTCCTTTCTCCTGGGGGTGATTCCCTATAGATTTAATGGATGTATTATTATTGACTTTGATCAATGCCGGAGCTTGCTTAACTTTGCCTAAGCTATTGTCTATGCTTTTGGTTCGTAAACCTAAACAGTCTCAACCATTGTCCATTAATTCTGCTTATAAGTCTGCTCCATACACAACTAGTTTCCCTTATTGCACAACCTATGCTTTAACAGGTAATCACTTCTGTAAATTTAAGCCGCGTTTTTGTTCTCAATGTTCTTTGAGCTAAGGTAGGTGTTGGTGAGTAGTAGCAGTCCTAAGTTATTTGTGAATATCTTTCTTTTTTCTCTGCGCTATTAATAATTTTAGATCAAAACGTGAACCTTCACAAATTATACAGGATTGCTATTCACAAAAAACAAGGGAATGGGGAACTTGTGGGTAAAACATATTTAATTTACTTATGTAATATAAAAGATATTTAAAAACTAGAATTTGCTCAAAGCTAGTGTTTGTAAGGGAAAATAAAGATGTAGTGATCAAAGATAGTGATTAGGAAAGGTTATTTATGACTTTAATTCAAGGTGTATTACTCACGTTAATTAATGCTGCTATTTGTTTAATTTTACCTAAGTTGTTATTTTTAGCTTTATCTAAGTAGGCGGGCGTTAAAAATTGTCGTTGGGGCAAGGGAACAGGAACAGGTTTTCGGCAACTTTACTTTTTGTTACATATTTCGGTTTTTTCCGTTCATCTACTTACAAATAACAGTAGCAAAACTAAAAGTCAATATCGTCTTGAGTAGATTTATGTTTTTCACGTCGCCACTTCGCCCTAACTAAACGAATTTCATCAAAACTGTAGCTTTCTCCTAAATTTTCCCGAATAGGTGTGAGGGAAATATCACCAACAACTTCTAAAATTTGCCAGATTTTTTTCTGACGTTCTAAAGGTACTAATTGACTGATATCTAAAGGTTGTTTTTTTTCAATTAAATTGGAGAGATGATTGATAATTGTACCAGTTTTAACGTTACGTTTTTGGGCGATTTCTTGAATACTAAAACCCTGATTATATAACTCTAATGTTGTTAATTCTGTATCAGATGGTGAGTCAAAATAGGATGAAGAATTAACTCGATTAATGTTATTTTGTTGTAAACCTTGTCCTTGATGATAAGCCTGAATTTCTGCTAGGAATTTTTCGCCATATTGAGATAGTTTATAACTAACAACGCCGGAAATTTTACCTAATTCATCTAATGTTTTGGGTTGAATTTCTGCCATTAATTTGAGGGTAGAATCTTGAAAGATCATGTAGGGGGGGATAGATTGTTCGTCTGCGAGTTGTTTACGAAGCGATCGCAATTTTTGAGTTAAAATTTCCACATTTCCAGGTTTATTATTTCCATCTTCCCAAGTCATTTTTTGCGCTATAGGAACAGCAATAGAAACTGGTCGTAGTTTTCGCATGACTTCCCAACTTAAAGCATTGAGTTTTAAAATTGAATAACCGTCGCTAGTTTGTTCTAATAAACCTTGGTGTAATAGTGATCTTCCTAACATTCTCCATTCGTCTAATGTTCTATCTTTACCAATTCCATAGGTAGAAAGTTGATCATGTTTATTAACGACGATTTTCTGATTTTTCGCACCTCTTAATACATCAATAATATGTAACATTCCAAATCTTTCTTTACATCTAGCTACGCAAGATAGAAATTTCATGGCTTCAATAGTCCAGTCTTGTACAGGTTTAGGATAACGACAATTATCACAATTTCCGCAATTTCCGAGAAATCTTTCACCAAAATAACTTAATTGAATTGTGCGTCTACAGTCTGTCCCTTCAGCGTAATCTATAACTTGTCTTAATTGCTGTTTTGCTATTAATTGTTCTTGAGGATCGGTTTTTTGATTAATACTCCATTCTATGGTTTTAATATCACCATAATTAAAAAATAATGTACATTTAGAAGGTTCATTATCTCTACCAGCGCGGCCAGATTCCTGATAGTAACTTTCTAAATTTCGGGGTAAATCAGAATGAATGACAAAGCGAACATCGGGTTTATTAATACCCATTCCAAAAGCAATTGTTGCTACCATTATCCGCACATCATCTCTAATAAATCGAGTTTGATTTTTGCTTCTTTCTTCATCAGTTAAACCTGCATGATAAGGTAAAACAGAAATTTTATCATTTTGTAATTTGAAAGTTAGTTCATCAACTTTTTTGCGGGTTAAACAATAAATAATTCCTGAACCTTCATTTTCTCTAACTATTTCTAATATTTCAGAATAAGGATTTTTACTTTTATTTCTAACTTCATAATAAAGATTTTGACGGTTAAAACTAGCAATATGAATACTGGGTTGTTTTAATCCTAATTGTTCGATAATATCGGCTTTAACTCTATCTGTGGCAGTAGCTGTTAACGCAATGGTGGGAACATTTGGATAACGTTTTTTCAGTAGTCTTAATTGCCGATATTCTGGGCGGAAATCATGGCCCCATTCGGAGACACAATGGGCTTCATCTATGGCAAAGGTGGAAATTCCTACTTTTTCTTTAACTACGTCTAAAAGGGGTAAAAATCGGTCGCTAATTAAACGTTCAGGAGCGACATAAAGTAATTTTATTTTACCATTCATGATCGCTTCTTCACGAGAGCGAACTTTATAGGCGTTGAGGCTACTATTGAGAAATGTGGCAGAAATATTATTAGTTCTCAGTGCTTCTACTTGATCTTGCATTAAAGCTATTAATGGTGATACAACTACCGTTAAACCGGGTTTCAAAAGTGCAGGTAATTGAAAGCACAGAGATTTACCCCCACCTGTAGGCATGACTACCATTAAATCACGATTTTGTAGGGCATTTTCGATAATTTGCCTTTGTCCAGGACGAAATTGATCGTAACCAAAATGATGTTTTAGGGCTTGTTCTAAGTGGGGGTACTGAAGCATGGTAGATGGTTGTCGCGTGTCTGAGTTGTGATGAGGATATGAGTATTTTAACAATTTCGCTGTTGTTTGTGAGAATAATTAGAGGAGGTTTTGCATTCAAGCTATCAACAATGATATAATTATATATGAGCGATCGCACTGGCATTATTATATATTTAGTTTGAATGAACGAACCACGAAGGAGCGAAGACAGCGAAGAAGAGTTTTAGAGAGTTTTTGCGTTAGTTCTGGTAAATTATGTTTGTTGGATATTTTTTTATCATAAACTAGGTAAGCTAGTTTTAAAAATTACCCAAGGTTTTGCATTTTGCTATTTAGTGAAATAATTTAACCTGTAATGTATTCAGATTAATTTAAAAAAAGTGAACCGGATAAACTTATGTTTATTAGTATTGATCAAATTAAGGAGTCTCTTAAATATTTGGAAAAAGTAGATTCTTTTTATTCCTAAAAGTGTTAAACCTGAACTAGCTTATGAGTGGGATAATTTCCGCCTTATTTGCTCAAAAATGAACTCTATCAAAGGAACAAAAACAGAGATTATAGATCCTTTTTTCTTACCAGCAGATAGTTTTATTATTGATTTTACTTCTATGCTTATTAAACCTAATCCTAATCTTTTAGAACCACTAAAAAGCAGAGTAGTTTATACAATTAAAGAACTAAAACTTAATCAAGAAATGTTGCAATTGGGGCGTTCAGATAAGCTAATAGACTATTTTAAAAAAAAGTATTCTTTTGACCATTTAAAAGAAAAATATCCCTTTATTGCTTATGAATTAGAACGTCAAGGTTTAGTAAAAGTAGACAAGATAGCATACATTATGGGGGTGAGATAGTTTTATATATTTAAAAACATTGTTAGTTCTTGATATATTTAATAAATATTAGGCGATTAATGTATTATTTGTGATTTGTGAATGGAAATAAATTACAGTAGAAAAAATATTTCAGAACTTATGAGTACAAATTCTCAATTTAGATGTCAGAATATAAATTGTGAACTTTCTTAAACTCAAATCATGAAAGCAATTTGGAATGGTGCTATTCTAGCCGAAAGCGATAATACCGTAGTTGTGGAAGGAAACCATTATTTCCCTGCTGAC
Source organism: Dolichospermum sp. (assembly GCA_046070105.1). Taxonomy (GTDB): domain Bacteria; phylum Cyanobacteriota; class Cyanobacteriia; order Cyanobacteriales; family Nostocaceae; genus Dolichospermum. The sequence continues at coordinate 2,178 of JBJUHT010000176.1, read as the reverse complement.
TCTATCAAGAAGGAATATTTTCAAGACAGCAGCACTCACAGCACTTGTTCTTGGAAAGGGGTTGCTAATTATTATAGTATTCAAGTTGATGGTCAAGTTAACAAAGACGCTGCTTGGTACTATCCAAACACCAAAGAAAAAGCTAAAAATATCGAAGGTTATATTGCTTTCTGGAAAGGTGTAAAAGTGGAAGCTTAAACTAAGATTAAACTCTCATGGTTGGGACAAGTAAGGTGTGTTAGTTACAGTGTAACTCACCATGATCATAGCCCCCTCCTCGCTTGCGGGGAGGGGGTTGGGGGTGGGGTTATTGTATCTCACTAAAAGAACCGCCATATCTCCATTTTTTTCTAATCTTTCGCAATGACAATATCATTAGATTTAATCACAGCATAGGCTTCCGTCCCTGCTGATAATTCTAACTCTTCGGCGGAAACTCTAGTAATCATTGAGGTTAATTCGACTCTGTGAACAATTTCTAAGGTTATTTCAGTATTTATAGTTCCTGTGGTGACTCGTTTCACAACTCCCTTGAGAACATTACGGGAACTGACTTTTAATGGTTTTTTGGGACTAACAATTTCCAATTCAGAGTGGTTAATTTCTGGTTTTTCCTGGGTATTTGATGATAATAATGGTGATGAATATTTTCTAAGTCCTCGCACTAATTCCCTTAAAATTTCCGTTTTCGTGCGTTGGGAATTTTCACAAAATTCTTCTAAAATTTGGCGTTCTTCTTCAGATATTTGAAATGTTACCCAACCTTGGCTTTTTCTTGGCATAAAACTACTAACTTATTGACTAATTATAACTAATTTAATTGCCAGGTTTAGACCCCTGACTTCTCAGAGAATTTAGGGATCTGGGGTGAAACTGTTAATATAGTGTGATACTAAGCAAAACTAGAAATACCGAAATCTGGTGGTATATCTTGTATTCTCCCCGGTCCAATGGCCTGTAATCCTTCTTTGAGGATAATATTACCAGTGTACAAGGCTTTACCGACTATTACACCTGTTACACCTTGGGGTTCTAAGGCTGATAAACTTAATAAGTCAGTAACAGAACTTACACCACCAGAGGCAATTACGGGTATGGAAATGGCCGCAGCAAGTTCTCGCAATGGGTCTAAATTTGGTCCTTCTAATGTTCCGTCTCTGTTTATGTCAGTATAAATTATTGCTGCCGCCCCTAATTCCTGCATTTGTACTGCTAGTTGGGTGGCTAATACTGATGAGGTTTCTAACCAACCACGAGTAGCAACTAAGCCGTTACGGGCATCTATACCAATAATAATCTTTTCGGGAAATTCTTGACAGAGTTCTTGGACTAATTGGGGTTGTTCAACTGCGACAGTTCCCAGAATTGCCCAATTTACTCCTAGATTGAATAATTCTACCACACTGGAGCGATCGCGTAATCCCCCCCCAACTTCAATGGGTATGGACAGATTATTTCTAATGGCTGCAATGGCGGCCAAGTTAACTATTTTACCAGCTTTCGCGCCATCTAAATCAACTAGGTGTAATCTGGTCGCGCCTTGGTCTGCCCACATTTTCGCCACTTCTACGGGATTTTCGCTAAATACTTGGGATTGTGTGTAGTCTCCTTTGTATAGTCGCACGCAGCGACCTTCTAGTAAATCAATTGCGGGTATTACTTCCATAATTTGTCAGTGGTCAGTTGTTAGTTGTCAGTGGTCAGTGGTCAGTTGTCAGTTGTTAGTTGTCAGTTGTCAGTGGTCAGTTGTTGGTTGTTGGTTGTTAGTTGTCAGTTGTTGGTTGTTAGTTGTCAGTGGTCAGTTGTTGGTTGTTGGTTGTTAGTTGTCAGTGGTCAGTTGTTGGTTGTTGGTTGTTAGTTGTCAGTGGTCAGTTGTTAGTTGTCAGTGGTCAGTTGTTAGTTGTTAGTGGTTAGTTGTCAGTGGTTGGTTGTTAGTTGTCAGTGGTCAGTTGTTAGTTGTTGGTTGTTAGTTGTCAGTGGTCAGTTGTTAGTTGTCAGTTGTTAGTTGTTAGTTGTCAGTTGTTAGTTGTCAGTTGTTAGTGGTCAGTGGTCAGTGGTCAGTGGTCAGTAGTCCGTTGTCAGTGGTCAGTAGTCCGTTGTCAGTGGTTCGTTGTCCGTTGTCAGTGGTCAGTTGTCCGTTGTCAGTTGTTAGTGGTTAGTTGTCAGTGGTCAGTAGTC
>JBJUHT010000175.1:0-11431 GCA_046070105.1 Dolichospermum sp. | reverse complement strand
CTGTCTAGTGATAGCACTGAAACAATTACTGTTCAATATGCCACTGTTAACAATACCGCTACAGCAGGGTCGGACTATACTGCCACTAACGGGACTCTCACCTTTGCTCCTGGTGTTACCAGTCAAGACATCATTATTCCTATTCTCAATGACTTCCTTAACGAACCACAGGAAACCTTTAATCTCACTCTGTCTTCTCCTACCAATGCCCAATTGGGTACAGCAGTTGTAACTACAACTATTACCGATACTCTCGTAACTGCGGCTACTACCACCCTAGCAGCGAATGTAGAAAACCTCACCCTGACAGGAGCGGCAGCAATTAACGGTACTGGTAATGCCGGCAATAACGTTATCATTGGTAACGGCGCTAATAACATCCTCACAGGTAACGCAGGTAATGATACTCTCAATGGTGGCGCAGGTAATGACAATCTTAACGGAGGTGATGGTAATGATCTCTTGTTGGGTGGTGCTGGTAACGACACCCTCAATGGTGTCGCTGGTAATGACACTCTTAACGGAGGTGCTGGTAATGACATCCTAACTGGAGGACTAGGAACAGATACCCTAACTGGAGGACTAGGAATAGACCGTTTTGACTACCGCGTTTTAACTGATTCTCTTTTGAGTAACTTTGATGTCGTTAGCGACTTCAATGCTAATGCTAGTAATGATTTATTCCTTGTTTCCACAGCACGCTCGGTATTCAATAATGTGGGAGCTGTGGCATCACTTGATACAGCCGCAATTGCAGCCAAGTTAACTAATACTGTGTTTACAGCTAACTCTGCGGCTCAATTTACCTTTGGTAGCCGTACTTTTGTCGCTATTAACAACGCTACCGCAGGATTTAGTGACACTACTGATGGCATCATTGAGGTGACAGGTTTAACTGGTACTTTAGGACTCAGTAACTTTACTACTACCTTAGTGTAGCTTTTTGTAGTCTTGAGGTAAACCACATTGTAGAGACGTTTCATGAAACGTCTCTACATCATCCTTATGATTGATGTGATATGATCACCATTCAATTATTACAGCACTTCCCGGTGTTATGAGGTACATATTTAGCGGGCAAGATGCCCGCACTACAAGAGTTTCATCATTCAACTTTGTACTTCATCAGATCGGAAACCGCTGTAATAACCGCACATTAGAAAATTTAAACGATTTATTTGATAACATGGTGCGTTACGCTGTCGCTAACACACCCTACATACCATAAGTTACTCTATTTGTCAATAGTATATTTGTACTATCAATCAAATTACATTATTTCCTGAATAATTTTTCTCCAATTGACTCTTGAAAACCACTGATAATTTGTAAATTTTTTTATTTTTTTTAAAATTGATCTCTGAAACGACTGTAAATAAAGACTTTTAAAGATCATCTTTTCAGCAGGGTGCAAAATTGACAATAGTAACCCAATTATGAAATTCTCAATAATTATAGCAAATCGCGGAAAGTATTGCAAGCTCGTTGCTAAATAAAAATAATTCTCAATTAATTGTTAAGAAAATGTTACATAGAATTGCAGCTATATTTGAATATCAAAAGTATTATTGGATAATGTATAATGTAAACTTATCATTTTCTGTGGTGGGTAACTTTAGGAAAACTGTTGAGCATAGTACCGCGCATATTTCCCTGCTAATTCTAACAGTTCCTGATGATTTCCTGATTCGACAATTTGTCCTTTTTCTAAAACTAAAATGCGATCGCATTTTCTGACAGTTGACAATTTATGGGCAATAATTAATACAGTGCGGTTTTTCATCAATCTCTCCAAAGCTTGTTGTACCAAAGCTTCTGACTCAGAATCTAAGGCAGACGTAGCTTCGTCAAGTATCAAAATTTGCGGGTTAAGCAGGACTGCGCGAGCAATAGCTATTCTTTGTCTTTGTCCCCCTGATAAATTCACACCTCGCTCTCCCACCCAAGTCTGATAACCTGCTGGTAATTGCTGAATAAATTGATGAGCATTGGCGATTTTTGCGGCTTTTTCAACAGCTTGAATATCAAAATCATTTTGTCCAAAAGCGATATTTTGGGCAATAGTTCCCGAAAACATAATTGTTTCTTGGGGAACAATGCCAATTTGTTTTCTTAAACTATTTAAAGTTACATTTCGGATATTGATATCATCTATAAAAATCTCTCCCAATTCGGCATCATAAAATCGAGGTAACAGGTTGACAAAAGTAGTTTTACCAGCACCAGAAGCACCAACTAAAGCAACAGCTTGACCGGGCATTATTGATAAGCTGATATTTTTTAAAACCGTTTCTCCTGATTGATAGGCAAAAGTGATATGACGATATTCAACCTTACCATTAACAGCAGGTAAATTAATAGCATTGGGTTTTTCTAATACCGTTGGTTGAATTGCTAATAACTCAAAAACCCTATCAACTGAAGCCTCACCTTGTTTAAATTCATTATAATTATTGGTAGTATGTCCAATGGGGTCAATTAACAAAGCTGCTGCTGTTAAATAACTAAAAAATTCACCGACGGTTAAATTACGTTGAGATATTTGCCAAGTTCCTACCATTAATAAAGATAAAGCACTGACAGCTTCCAAGAAACCGACAATGGGAATTTGAATTGCCTTTAATTTTTCTAGGGAATATTTAGCTTTAAAACTGCGTTCTGCTTCAGAACTGAACCTATCAATTTCGTATTTTTCTGCTGCGAAAGCTTGAATTAAGCGAATACCGTTAAAGACTTCTGTTAAAATAGCAGATAAATCAGAAATACGACTTTGACTTTTGAGAGAATATTTGCGTAAACGTTCCCCAAACCAACCAATTAAAATTCCCATAATTGGGGCAACAATTACCGTGGCTAAAGTAAGTTGCCAGTTTAAATAAATCATGTAAATGGGAATAGCAATTAACTGTAAAGCGCAGGGAGTAAAATCATGGAAAAGCTTATTAATTACTTCTCCAACTCGGTCAATATCTTCCGTGAGACGATAGGATAAATCTCCAGATTTAGCAGTTTCAAAAAAGCTGAGATTGAGTTTTTGTAAATGGGTATAAACCTGTTTTCGGAGATCAAAAGCCACCCTTAAAGCTGCCCTGGCCATGTATAAGTCTTGCACAGACTGAAAAAAGCCCCTGACCAGAAAAATAGCAGCACTGATTGCGGCTAATTGAGCGATCGCTAATACATTACCATTACCGAAGGGAACTGCTAACTTCCCCGCGACATTAATTAAGGTTAATGTTGCCAGTACATAGCCTAAAATGCCCACAAAACCCTTAATAATAGTTGGCCATTGGGTGCGGATATAGGGTAGAAGTTGCCAATAATGAGAACGAGTTTTCAAATTATAACATCCATAATATTTTCTTTAGTTACATTAGCAGTTTTTGGTCATCTTGGCAATAGAGAATAAAAAATAATTAACAGACATCAAAATCAGATTTCCCAATGATTATTTTAAATATAAATTCGGGAATCTAAATAAATTTCCATTTTTCAATTTTTAAGGTTTATTAGCTCTATTTTCCTTAATTACATGAATAATTGAAGGTAATAAAGAAACAACCACAATTAAGCCAATTATTGGTAAGAGATATTTATCTAATTGTTCCGCTGGTAAAGATTTTCCTAAGAAAAAGCCTAATAAGGTAATACCAAAAGTCCATACAAAACCACCAAATAAATTGTATGACATAAAAGACCGATAGTGCATAGCTCCGATTCCTGCGACAATTGGGGCAAAAGTCCTGATAATTGGTACAAATCTTGCTAAAATAATTGTTTTCTTGCCATGCTTTTCATAAAAGTCTTGGGTTTTGACAACGTGCTTTTTATGGAATAACCAAGAATCTTCTTGAGCAAATAATTTTCTACCAAATTTATGTCCAGTAAAATACCCGACATTATCACCTAATACAGCACAAACAAACGCGCCAAAAATCAGTACCCAAATATTCAACAAATTTTGAGAGGCGACAAATCCTGCCGTAAATAATAAACTATCACCAGGCAGAAAAAAACCAATCAATAAACCAGATTCAGCAAAAATAATTCCCCATACTCCAAAGTAACCAAGTGATTTAACTAATTCTGGTAAATCAAAGTGCATAAAATCCCACTTGTTTAAGACATTGTACTCAACATTTTAACGGTTATAAATTTATAGAAATAAAAAGTAATATTAAATTTAGATAAATTTATTTATTTTATGTTTAATTTATGTTTATAGATATTGGGTTCAAGGCGAAAAATGCCAAGATATTTAAAAGTGCTGAGATTATTTTGGACTGCGGCGATCGCTGCGGAAATGGAATATCGTATTAATTTTATCATTGCTTCTCTCAGTAGTTTAGGTAATTTAATGGGTAGCATCTTTGGTTTGTTCCTATTTTACCGCACAGGCTACACCTTTACAGGTTGGTCATGGGAAGCAGCTTTAGTGGTCTTAGGAATTTTCACCTTATTACAAGGCTTTAGTGCTACCTTTCTGTCTGTCAATTTAAATCGCATTGTGCGCCATGTCCAGGAAGGGACTTTAGACTTTGTATTATTAAAACCTATTCGCAGTCAGTTTTGGTTATCTTGTCACACCTTTTCCCTGTGGGGAATACCAGATTTAATCTTTGGATTATTGATAATTGGCTACGCTGGTACTAAACTGAGCTTAGGAATTGACAGATATTTATTTACCCTCTTTCCATTATTTTGTGGTTTAGTTATTCTTTACAGTTTGTGGTTTATACTGGGAGCAACCAGCATTTGGTTTGTTAAAATATACAATATTACAGAAGTATTAGAAGGGCTGTTAGAAGCGGGAAGATATCCAATTACTGGATATCCTGCGGTTTATCGCTTCTTCTTCACTTTTGTATTGCCAGTATCTTTTTTAACTAGCATTCCCGCTGAATCTATGTTAGGAAAAATTGAATTTACCTCGTTGCTAAGTGCAGGACTATTAGCTTTTGTATTATTTTTCATTTCTACTCAGTTTTGGCGATTTGCTCTCCGTTTTTATACTAGTGCTTCTAGTTAGTTATCATAGGAGTTAAATGTAGACAGAAGCTACATTTAACCCAGACAAAAGAGATTACAAAATATCTGGATTTTCGCCCAAATCTCGTAATCTAGCAGCTAACCTAGCCGCTTTTGCTTCAGATTCCTGCTCTCGTAATTCAGCAGCTTGGGCTTGTAATTGAGCGGTTTGGGCTTGTAATTGAGCAGCCTCCTCTGGTAACAAAACGAGATTACCAGCAACATCATAAAACCGCGACCAAATTGCAGTTTCCCTGTCTATAGTTCCTTCCCAAGTTCCCAACCATAAACCTAAACGTCTGGACCACAACCAACCATTTTCATTTGGTGTCAAAGGTTGATACCGTTGTTCATGATCTAAATGCCATCCTTGTAAAGAATTGGCATCAAATGGGTCATAGACAAAGTAATCTGAAGTATGGAAAGTTTGTTCGTACAAGTCTTTTTTAATCCCCTGATCTATCGCTGCTGTAGACCGTGACATTAACTCCACAATTACATCAGGATAGCGACCATTTTCTTCCCAAACTACCCAACCTTGTCGAGGATTTCTACCATCAACATTCAGAACCACAAAAAAATCAGGACCGCGAAAATCACGATGGCGAATTTGGCTACTGCTGTAGTATATAAACATATTGCCCCCAGTAAAATAATCATTGCGGTCAGACCAAAGCTGCTGCAACGAACGAATGAGGACATTCATAGCAATACGGTGACGATTTGATTCCAAGACTTCACCATCATCAAATATTAAATCTGTGGGTGGTTTATGAGCTTCCCAGTCCACAACGGCTAGATTGTTGTCGGTAGTCATGCAATTATTACCTTTTTGATCAAGCCCTAAACTCCTATGATCATCTGAATTACAGCAATTTTGATGTACTTATACCACACTTTTGTTTTTATATTCCTTTCTTCCTTTGCGACTTTGCGCCTTGGCGTGAGACTTGAAAATGTGGTTTATTTACGTAAAAATCACTGTAATATCAAAAGCGATACAAACTAGTCAAGCAGTGGATTAATTCAGGGTGTGCTATCAAAATATGAAAACTGCTTTAACTGATAGAATAAAATCACAATATGTCTGGATTTTCACCCAATTCTCTTAATCTCGCAGCTAATTTCGCCGCTTTGTCCTTAGCATTTTCCGCTTGGACTTTAAACTTCTCCGCTTCTACTCTTACCTTTTCTACTTGTGCTTTTTCCGCCTCCTGTGGTAACAAAACTAAGTTGCCAGTAATATCATAAAAGCGTAACCAAGTCGCAGTTTCCCTCTGTATAGTTCCTTCCCACGTTCCTAGCCACAAACCCAAATGTCTACACCACAGCCAATCATTTTCATTAGGTGTTAAAGAGCGATATTCTTGGTGATGTTCTAAGTGTAATCCCTGTAAAGAACTAGAGTCAAAGGGGTTGTAAACAAAGTAGTCCGAGGTGCAAAAAACCTGATTATTAAGGTACTTTTTAATACCTATGTTTACCCCTGCTGTCGCTGGTGACATTAATTCTACAATCATATCAACATAACGACCATTTTTTTCCCAAACCGCCCAACTTTCTTGAATATTACTACTATCAACATTGACAACAGCAAAAAAGTCAGAACCGCGAAAATGACGATTCTTGACCTGGCTACTGCTATAATAAATGAACATATTACCCTCAGTAGAATAATCATTGCGGTTAGACCAAAGTTGCTGTAAAGAACCCATGAGGACATTCATAGCAATTCGGTGACGATTTGATCTCAATGGGTTACTATCATCAAGTATTAAATCTGGATGTTGCTGACGGTGTTTCCAGTTGACAATGGCTAGATTGGTACTCATATTAATTATCACCTTTTTCATCAAGCCTGAAACTTCTGTGATCATCTGTTTCGCACTTTTTTAGGGTACTTTTCTATTGCGGTAATTATTGACGATTGATACACAACAGAATACCCCATACCCTAAGAGTCCAACAAGACATCAATGTGCTACTTTCCGAGTTTACCAATGATCTATCATCTCCTCTTGTGAAATTAACTAAAATACATTATCACCTTCCCCCCCTTGACAGAAAAGGGGTTACTCATCAGTTTCTTGTATCTTAAACCACAAAAAACCTAGCAACCTCCTCCTGAATCCTACTATCTTACTGAGTTTTCATGCAATTATGTAGTCCCAAAAAAATTACAAATTGTTTATTTTTCTAAATCCTTAATTTCCTTGGGAACTCCCGCAGTTAATACCTCATTTCCCTCAGCAGTAACTAATACATCATCTTCAATTCTAATCCCAATTCCTAGCCAACGCGGGTCAATTTCCGGTTGGTCTTCCGCTGGTTTGGTATCAGGGACTATATACAGTCCCGGTTCTATTGTCAGCACTTGGCCAGGTTGTAAAATTTGTGAGTTTTCTCCATGTTGATAAAGTCCCACATCATGCACATCTAAACCTAACCAATGACTAGTACGGTGCATATAAAATGGTTTATATTTTTCTTCACTGATTAATTTATCAATGTCCCCTTTGAGTAAACCTAATGCAACTAATCCCTCCGTTAATATTCGCACAGCTGTATCATGAGGTGCATGGAAGGGATTACCTGGTTTTACTGCTAATATTGCTTGTTTCTGCGCTTCTAATACAATCTCATACAATGCTTTTTGTTCTGGTGTAAATTTACCACTGACCGGAAATGTCCTAGTAATATCAGAATTATAATAACCATAAGCGCAACCAGCATCAATCAGTAACAAGTCCTGTTCTTGCAGTTGACTGTTATTTTCAATGTAATGCAGTACGCAAGCATTCTTACCAGCAGCAACAATAGAAGGATAAGCAGGTCCCATTCCCCCCCGTAAACGGAAAAGATGTTCTATTTCCGCTTGGATTTGATATTCATAGCGTCCTGGTACTGCACTTTGTAAAGCATAATTATGAGCTTCTACCGCAATTTCCACAGCTTGACGCATTAGGTCTAATTCTGTTGTGCTTTTATAAAGTCTCATATCATGCAGAATAACGCTAGGATCTGCGATCGCAATTGGTCCTGTACCTCGTTTAGGATAAGTCCGCAGTAAACTTTGGTAATGTTGGATGATTTTATCATTAAAATGGCGATCCCGTCCCAAATGATAATAAATGCGGTCTGCTTTTTCTAAATATTGCGGTAACTTCTCATCTAACTCTGCAATGGGGTAAGCTATATCTGCACCATACAATTCTTTTGCTCCCTCTACTCCACAACGATAACCAGTCCAAACTTCCTTTTCTGGATCTTTCGGTTGCACAAATAATATAAAATGATGCTCTGGATGATGAGGTGCTAATACCGCTACTGCTTGCGCTTCATTAAATCCAGTTAAGTAAAAAAAATCGCTATCTTGACGGTAAATATACTCGACATCGTTGTGCATAACCGCTGTGGGCGCACTTCTGAAAATTGCTGTACTACTGCCTATTTTAGCCATTAAATCCTGACGACGTTGCTGATATTGTGTTTGCATAGCTGATTTATTAATAGTGTTGTTTTTGACTTTAACAATTCAAAACTACTGAAAATGGTATCAGTAAAATTGCTAATTTTACCCATTCTAGCCAATTTTTAACTTTTTTGACAATCTATAGGACTTTTATTGTCAAAATAACAGGATTTTATTTGGAAATGATGACTTGAATAAATAAAATATAAAATATTTTTTGATTGTTTAGATATTACTTTTAATTTCGAGAATTTCCTATTTATAAACATCAGATAAATATCTATAAATAATGACATTTAATCAAAATAATTAACCAGATGTTTACTGTTCACAGAATCTTGATGAAAAGCAAATTAAAAATAGATATTAATTACTCATAAAAACACATCATGTCTACTAGCAATTTAGATTTAAATACAAGCAGTTGGGCAACAGAATCCCTGCAAAAATCAGATGCTTTGACAAACCCTCTTGATAGTTTGCTTCCTCCTAGTTCTGCACCTCAATCACCATTAGATCCATCATTATTACCAACAAGTCCCTTACCTCAATTACCATTAGGAAGTCCTAACCCCAATCCTAATCCTTATTTAACCAGTGCAGCCATTGTTCCTGATTTTAATGCTGACGGTAAAACAGATAAACTTTGGGTTAATGTCCAAACTGGTGAAATTTTAGTTCGTTTAATGAACGGAACACAAGTTTTACAACAGGGTTCTTTGGGGAAATATGATCTAACAGCTTATGACTACAAACTTGCTGATTTTAATGGCGATAATAAGACAGATTTCTTATTACGCAATAAGACAACAGGTGATAATTTGATTGTGCTAATGGATGGTACAAGAGTCGCTAATTACTTAACTTTAGATCGAGTTGATCCAGGTTGGACTGCTAATATTGGTGATTTTAACGGCGATCGCAAAACTGATATTTTCTGGAATAATGCAACTACTGGTGAAAATGCTATTTGGCAAATGAATGGTACAACAGTAATTAGTGCTAATGTCCTAGAAACTACAGGTCCAGGATTAACCGCAACCATTGTTGATTTTGATGGTAATGGTAAGAGTGACATATTCTGGCGTAATACCACCACTGGTGAAAATAGTGTCTGGTTTATGGATGGTAGTGAAGTTACTAAGTATGATCTCCAAGCTCAAGATGCTTCCTGGACTTCTACCCTTGGTGATTTTAATGGTGACTTGAAAACTGATATTTTGTGGCGCAACTCCCAAACAGGGGAAAATAAGATTTGGACTATGAATGGCGTTTTTGTAACTGAAGGTGTTGTTAGCACCCTAAGTACAGATTGGACAGCAAAAATTGGTGATTTTAATGGTGATGGCAAAACCGATATCTTCTGGCATAATGCTTCTACCGGTGCAAATACTGCCTGGTTGATGGATGGTACAACCATCAGTTCTGAAGCTTTCTTACCTAGCAATACCCCCGGCTTAACAGCATCTCTGGGTGATTTTAATGGCGATGGTAAAACTGATATTTACTGGCGTGATCAACAAACATCCGCTGATAAAATCTGGACTATGGATGGAACTTTAGCTACTGAAACTCCCGTTGCTGATGTAGATAAACTGACACCAGAATGGTATACAGGTTGATTTAATCCCTAATTATTGGCAAAATCGCTTTTTTACTCAAGGGGATATTGACAAGTAATTTTAAATATGTTAATATCATATTTAACAATATCCCCAACTTCTTAAAGGATGTTTCTAAAGTCTAAATTAATGCTAAAATCAGTGATTAAAAATCGCCTCTATACAGACAAAACCTGCCCAAGCAAGTGAGAAATATTTTTCATTAGTCCACCCAGGAGAATTTTGCTTGTGTAGTAGGGAATTTATTCCCCTAATACTTTAAAAACATCCTCTTAACTCTTACCAAAAATCACCCCTCTCAACTCCTAGTATCAAAATTTATAACTCAAAACCCGAATCTCTGTATTTTCCCTTAAACTTTTAGCATTAATGACCACAGAATCACTATCAATTTCACGGATATTAACATCCCGCATCACAGTTAGAAAATCATCTACTGCGTCAATGTCACATTGGCTAGTATCAGCGGCTGGAGTGCGGTAATGGGTGGGAATAACTAACTTAGGATTTAAGACGGTAATGGCTGCTTTGGCTTCTTGAGCATTGTAAGCTTTAGCACTACCACCTACGGGAATAAATAATACATCAGGACGACCCATGAGGATTTTTTGTTCTAGGGTCAAAGGTGCTGCTGCACCTCCTAAATGAAGTAAATTAAGTCCTGCTATGGTCAATTTCCAAGCGATATTTTTCCCGAATCGTTTTCCATTGTGACGATCATGGTACGTAGTAATTCCCTGAAAATTAATACCCTTAAATTCGTAAACCCCCGGTTGATAAACTAATTTGGGATTTCCCGGTAGTTCTTTTACATAACCTTCATCTAATAATTGACTACTAATTAATACCAAATCTGTCGCAACTCTTGTGGGACGATACTTAGCTGTACAACCCAATGTCCGAAAAGGATTAATCAGAATTTTGACATTTCCAGTGGTGAATAAAAAGCAAGTATGTCCTAACCAATTAATTGATACATCGCTAGACCGAGCATTTACTGGAAATAACCAACCTAAATTAGTCATGACAGCAGTTATTAAACCCGCCCCAGTATAGCCTATCAACTGTCGTCTTTTCATCTGTTTCTCGCTTTACAAAGTTCGCAGAAAATTTCTGAGTAATTCCTTACCTAAAGAAGTTAAAATACTTTCTGGATGAAATTGGACTCCTTGAATGTGAGGATAGTTCCGGTGTCTGACACCCATAATTGTACCATCTTCTACCCAAGCAGTAATTTCCAACACTTCTGGACAAGTTTCCCGCTCAATTACCAAACTATGATACCTGGTGGCGGTCAAGGGATTTTCTA
>JBJUHT010000174.1:0-2867 GCA_046070105.1 Dolichospermum sp. | reverse complement strand
GACTTGAAAAACCCATAGCATAGATACTTAGTAATTGTAATATATTGTGAATTATTAAACAAATAGGTTAAGTATTGTTGAAAATCCTCCAGCTACGTTTCTAACGATTTCAATATTTTCACGTACAAAATTAATACCATTTGTAAGGTTACTAAGTTGTCCTCTAGTCATTCCGAAGAAAATTTGCTCCCTTTCAACGACTTCTGCTAGATTACCCTTGGCAATCTCTCTAATTATCCACTCTTGCATAACAGAAGCAGCAAAATAATGCAATTCTTTTTTCTGTTTTGTGTTCTTTTTTGATTCTACATTATCTAGTAAAATAATTCCACGCGTTTTTAAGTTTTCAAGATTGCTCTTATATTTTAAGTCTGTCAGTATATCCCCAATGTCACTTACATTATAGTCTTTTTTATCTATTTTTCCTCCTACATGATATAAAGCCATGAGTGCCAAAAGTATCTTTTGCGTGTCATTTAAGGATTCCCATATAGACTGAAGTGTTTGTTCAGCACGATTATTAAAGTCACTTTTTAATAGTTCAGGTGTACTTGTAACAGTTTCTTCTCCATTGATGCTGTGGTGATTATATAAACTGAAACAGAGCATTTGAATAAGCGCGGGATAACCACCAGTAATTTCTTGTGCAGTTCTCCGTAAGTCTTCCCTATTTTTTAATAAATCTGGCATTCTGTCCCATAACTGAACTATTTCTAGATCCCCAAATTTTTTAAGTGACTGAGACGGATAAAGTAAATAATCTCGCACATCTATTGAAGCAATTTCACTCAAGTTTTTTGAGGCAGCCATAATAATAGAAAGAGGATTACCTAGCTCCTTTAAATATTCAAGGTTTTTAATAAATTTCAATATTTCTTGGTTGTCATGATTTTGATCAAAAATACGATCATAATTATCTAGTAATAACACTAAAAATTTGCCTTGATCTTTAATTTGTTGTAAAATCTGTCTAACATCATTTTTGTTCAGATCACTTTCTGTTAAAAATTGACTAATTTTAGATCGCATGAAATCAGTTTTTTCCATACCTTTAAGTTTATCTAATATTTCTTTCCAAAAGTTTGAAAATGTAAAATTATCAATTGTGTTGCAGTCGTGATAAACGAAAAAGTAATTACTAAGCAGAAGATAACTTGCACTTTGCCAAGTCGTTGGTGCAGCTAAATATTTCAGAAATGAAGTTTTACCCATTGCACGACTGCCATAAAAAACCCAATGACTAGAGTTACGAATTTGATCTAAAACTATTTGAAGTTCTTCTTTCCGACCTATAAAGTATTCTGGTTCAACAGGTTTACCTACATTATAAGGATTTCTGTGTGCATTTTCATTTTCATAGATTAACTCTTCTAAAGAATACTTATTTAGTAACCATAGACGTACTAATTCAATTGTTACTTTATAGGTAGAGGAATTTGAATTTCTTATTTCCTCTAAAAAACGCCACTCAACCAATTTTCTGACTGCTCTTTCTGGTCTATTCGTTCTAAGAACACCATACTGTTCTAGTACCATGACGGTTAAATCAGAACTTTCAAACTCTGATTCTTGCCACTTTGCTACTGCTAAAAATAATACTTTCTCACGAATAGATAGAGCATTCAGCACCCATGCTAATCCGGCCTCACTAGTTTCAATTGCCTTAGCTATTATATTTTGTACCTCACTACGATCAACAACCCATATATTGTTCTTTCTAGCTTGCGTAAAAACAGAGAAGCATATTATCTGTGTAAAATAGGGATGTCCAGCAGCTAGTTCCCAAATAGCTGTTATCGCATCTGATGTATATGTCAATACACCTTGAGAAGGTGTAGTAATTAAGTTGGCACTCTCTTCAAAATCCAGTAAACCAATTTCTTGCTTGGGTGCATCATGGAAATTAGCAAGAAGATTATTTGTATCATCAATGTTTCGTCCCAAAACTGGAATACAAAATATTTTATTGCCTTGATTTCTTATTAATTTTAAAAACTCATTTCCCTGTGGAAAAGCATCAAATTCGTCTAACAGTAATACAAGATTTCTGTTTCCCAATCTTGGATATATTTTTGGTAAAAACCTATCAAAGAAATCTGTTGTCGAAGTTAAAGGGAATGGAATTTCATGATCTGATACAAGGGGGGATTCAATAATCTTTTCAGCAAGATAATTAAGAACATCAAGTAGGTTTAAATTATCTTTGTCTTGCAAATCAAAAATAACACAAAAATATCTATCCTCTGGAATAAATCTAGAAATTTGAGATAAAACAGACGACTTACCAATCCGTCGTTGACCAAATAGCAAGATAGTTTTTTGATCATTTTCTAAATTGTCATTAATAAAATTAAACAAGGTTTCTCTACCAAAAAAATTTTCTGTCTCATATATTGGACGACCAATAATGTAAGGATTCTTGATGTTGTTCATTTTCACTAGGATTCTTATGGTTGATATATGACAGGTTCAATTGCTAATTCTATGACAATAAAATATCTGTGTCAATATTATTACTATTTAAGATACTTATCTAATTTTAACTGCCAATTTAAACATTGTTTGACAGTATCAGGATTATTTTTTACCCAGCTAATAAACTCTCCTACTTGTCTCATTTGTCCATGACTAATCAGATTGAGAAATTCTTTTTCTCTATCTCTAATTAGATTATCTGAAGTATTCAAAATTTCCTCCGTAACCCATTTTTTCATCAGTGGTGAAGTGAAAGAGTAAAATTTTCCTGTTTCTGTAGAACTGGAAATAATTACACCCCTATCTTCTAATTCACTTAACCAGCGTCTATGTTGGCTAAGAATACGTCCTATACCATTCAAATTAAACTTTTTATCTGCTATGTGACCATC
>JBJUHT010000173.1:0-29155 GCA_046070105.1 Dolichospermum sp. | reverse complement strand
AACTATAGGGATCAAACCAAAAATACTCAGGTGTGCGGAAAATATCTTGATAAAGTTCTTTTTTAGTTTCTCTGTCAGTTTTCGCTGTAGTTGGTGAAAGAATTTCCACAATGAGATTAGGATATTTGCCATTTTCTTCCCATACAACCCAACTCTTTCTAGTTTTTCGTTCTGTTCCTAACACCACAAAAAAATCAGGACCTCTAACATCTTTTGATTTTTTCTGGTTAGGACTATAATAGATACTTAAATTTCCGACAGCATAGAAATCATTTCTCTCTTTCCATAACCATTTGAGAGATTTTATTAAGATCATTATTTGTTCAAGATGTAATTCTGTTTCCACGGGAGGTTCATCACTATATAGGTCACTGGGTGGGAAAATTATCTCTTCTGATATATCTTCTAATGCGTTAGATGGAGATTCTGACGCTTGAGTAATTATCATGATATGATACCAACTAGTTATTTGTTGATTATAACATAACTATGAAAATGTTAAATTGTACCTACACAATATCAAATAAAAATATCAAATAAAAATCTGTTAATTATGTTTATGAAAATGTTACGATATCAGCGGTAGTAGAGGAGGAAAACAAATGAAAAAAGCATTGATGATCAAAATACTCATTTCCTCACTAGCTTGCTTAAATATATTTACCCCTGATCACGTTGCGGCTCAACTTTTACCGCAACCCTGGGTGACGGTAGGAAGTAAAGATAGTGAAGTTACTTATGGTGCGGGTGTTAAGGTTTTAGGTTTTGGTATTGAAGTAGCAAGAGGTCCTCAAGGTGCTATGGGTGCAGATGTTTTAAAATTTTTGACCTTACCAATTATTTCACCTTATGTCGGAATTGGTTGGTATTCGGAAGATCAAGGAGTGGCTGTTTCTGGTGGTGTACAAGTAGTCACTAGCGATCATATTTTTGTGGGTGCTGGTTACAATTCTGTGCGAGGATTTAATGGTCAAATTGGTGTGAAATTTTGAAGATATTTAGACTTTTTTAATTCTTTTTTCAATCTCCTTGTCGTCGCTTAAGCCTTCTATTTCTTCTTGAGTAAAAATAGGAGGCCATAATTCAGAAACAGCTAATTCCCAACCCGGAAAAAGTTCTGGTAAAGTTAAAATATCGCCATTATGAAAAACTATTGGTTCACCTTGAGAACGATAAACTGTTACTATTTCTTCATCAGGATCAATTAAAATTCCAATAATTGCACCTAATTTGATCAAGTTGAGAATCTTATTTTTTAATGTTTTAATTCTATCACTTTGAGATTTAATTTCTACTACTAAATCTGGTACAAGTTCACCGAAATAACGGGGACTTTGACGCAGACGTGCAGCACTGACAAAAGAAACATCGGGAGCGGTTAAGTTGCTATCTGGTAAAATAAAACCACCCGCAGAATCAAATACTCTTCCTAAACGACGCGGATAAACCCAATTCGCTAATAGTCGGCTAAAAAGAATACCAATTTCGCTAGATACAATATCTGATGGACCCACAATAGAAATTCTCCCGTTTGTTAATTCAACATCGTAATCTAAACCTGCATCATTGATAGCAGTTTGCAGTTTTTCCACATCTTTAATAGTCATGATTGACATAAAATAATACTCCTAATATACAAAGTTGGGGTGATTCAAGCAAACACAATTTGATTTGAGATTTCCTTAAATTGTATCTGGATCAATATTTAACTCTCTCAATTTTGCGGCTAACCTTTGAGATTTTTGATTTGATATTTTCGCTTTTTCTGCTTCCATTGCTGCTCTTGTTGCTTCCATCTCTGCGGTTTCTTCCGGTGTAGGAACTAAAACTCCTGATGATGTAAAATATCTTAATAAACCCTCATGAATCCCTAAATATAACCCCAATTCTTCACTCCATAAATGTCCTTTTTCGTTAGGTTGTAAGGGTTGATATTTGCCACTAATTAAATTAAATCCTGCAAATTCTAATGTATAAGGATCAAACCAGAAATAATCAGGTGTACGGAAAGTATCTTGATAAAGTAGTTTTTTAGTTTCTCTATCAGTTTTAGCTATAGTTGGTGAGAGAATTTCGACAATGACATGAGGATATTTGCCATTTTCTTCCCACACTACCCAACTTTTTCTAGTTTTTCTTTCTGTTCCTAAAACTACGAAAAAATCTGGACCTCTCACATCTTCTGATTTCTTTTGATGAGGACTATAGTAAATACTTAGGTTTCCGACAGCATAAAAATCAGTTCTCTCCTTCCATAACCATTTGAGAGATTTTATTAAGAGCATTATTTGTTCAAGATGCAGTTCTGTTTCCACGGGAGGTTCATCACTATATAAGTCACTGGGTGGGAAAATTATCTCTTCTGATATATCTTCTAATCTGTGAGATGGGGATTCTGGCGCTTGAGTAATCATCATGATATGATACCAAGTAGTTACTTATCAATTATAACATGAATGTAAAAATGTTAAATTATTGGTACACTGATTATTAAGTCACCATAAACTTTAGGATTTCGTCCTCCTATTGCTGGTACTAGGGTTTCTGTCCAACGCATTGCTGCTTAGTACAAAATCGCATTAAATGCGGAAGAAATCACTGAACGCATGGGTAATGTAACTCTTGTTCAAGTGTATGCAGCTTTAACTTATTATCATGCTGATCGAGAAGAAATGGAGGGCTATATTGCTGCTGAAAAAGCTGATTATCAACGGTTATAGATGAAGGAGATAAGTCTATGGAAAGTATGAAAATCAAAGCACAAATTGGTAATGATAGATATCTATATTTGTACTGTGGTGTACAGTGAACTATATTATGGAGCTTACAAAAGTGCAAATGTTAATAAAAACTTATCTCAATTAGAAAATTTCCTTTCTGAATTTGTTGATTTACCCCTAGATCGTCAAGCGGCAAAAATTGCTGGACAAATTCGCGCTCGTCTGGATTCTTTAGGCACTCCCATTCGTCCTAATGATTTGTTAATTGCAGTGATCGAATTAGCGAATGATATCACTCTTGTGACTCACAATACCCGCGAATTTAGCCGTATTGAGAGTTTGAAATATGAAGATTGGGAATAGATAAGTTAATGTTGGGTTTTATCAACCCAACCTTGTATCTTATGGTTTTTTAAATCTTACATACTTATCATTTCTGTCAAACCACCCTGAAAAAGCCCAGTTAATCCATCCACCATCACCTTGATTAAGGAATTCACCATCTTCAAAAACCCAAATACCGAAAGTAACACCGTCATAGACTGCCGAACCATAGAATTTAACACCTCTAAAGCTTTGCTGATAATTTTGACTCAAATTAAAAACCATCACGTTATACCTCTGACCTGCACCATAAAAAGCCCCATTCATGAGATTTTTTACAAATCCACTGCGGTCTCTGGAAGATTTGATACTAGATACGATCAGGTTAGTAATGCCGAGAACATCTACGGAAACATCTAGATTGGCACTTGCCATAATAATAGAAAAAATGATGATAACCAAAAAACATACTCTCACGATTTAACCCTATCCGCAAAAATCTCCCACTTTTATAGCAGAGAAACCGAACTACAAACCCTATCTCATTGGTTAATCACCCAAAATAACCGCCTTGTCTCCATTTTAGGATTACCTGGCATTGGTAAAACCACACTGATTAAACATTTTATTGATCTAAATTTACAAAAATTCGATCTAGTCATTTGGAAAAGTATTAAACTCTCTCATTCCTTAGATAACATTTTTACAGAAATATTAAAATTTACCAATTCACATAATATTGAAAATAATAAATTAACTCAATTTTTAAATCTTTTACGTCAAAAAAGATGTTTAATTATCCTTGATGATATCCAAGAAATATTTATTCCTGGACAATTGGCAGGACAATATAAACCTGAATATAAAGATTACAAAGCATTTTTCACAAAAATAACAGAAATTGAACATCAAAGTAGTTTAATCTTAATCAGTCAGGAACAATGCCAGGAAATGCTATGTTTAGATGAAGAATTGTATCCTGTTAAGTGCTTAGAATTAGCCCGTTTGTACAATACTGATATTTTTAAAAATCTGGAATTAAAAGATGAGCAAAGCTGCGAAAATCTGATTGATTTATATGAAGGTAATCCAGTTTATTTACAAAGTATTGCTAATTTAATTAAAAATATTTTTCAAGGTAGAGTATCAGACTTTTTAAGTGAAGGTTTGCTGTTGACAGAGGATATGAAATATCAATTAAGTGAATTATTTAACAGACTATCAACGGTAGAACAACAGATAGTTATAGAAATGAGTAAATCAGATCAACCTGTAAATAGAGAACATTTAAGAGAGAGTTTATCTTTATCTTCTATGGAATTAGTTAATGGGTTACAGTCTTTAAGGAGACGCTATTTACTGACAACGATAGAAGGTGATAAAACGTTGTTTAATTTATCTCCCATTTTTAGAGAATATGTTAAAATGAATCCTTGAGTTAGTGATATGCTGCGTGGATATCACAACCTTAGACACCCTGAATATCCAATGATAAAATCAAGAAAACTAAAAATAATCTACCTATGACAGCTACACTCATTAAACCTTCCCAATTCCTACCAGAAGGAATCTGTATCAAGCGTATTAAAAACCTCATGTTATTCAAATTTACCGATAAACTAGGGGAGCGAATGCAAGAACTCCTTGATAAAAATAAATTGAATACTCTTACCCCAGAGGAAGCAATAGAATTAGAAGCAATAGGGGAACTTGATGACATTTTCAGTTATATTAACGCTACTATTGCTGCTCAAGAAAATGCCCATTCCTAAATCTCTTTACGAGCAAGTGAGACAACGCGCTCAGTATCGCTGTGAATACTGTCACTACCCTGAACTTCTTAGCACAGCACCTCTTTCTATTGACCATTTGCAACCTCAATCTTTGGGAGGTACTGATAATCTTGATAATCTTGCCCTTGCCTGTCGTCGTTGCAATGAAAGACGTTACAATTTTACTATAGGTATTGATCCCGACACTGGAAAAGAAACTCCCTTGTTTAATCCCCGTCAGCAAATTTGGGCTGAACATTTTATGTGGACATTTGACGGTTTATGTATTATTGGCAAAACTCCCACAGGACGAGCAACCTGTGAACGTCTTGATCTAAATGATGAACGTCGTGGAGAAAAATTCATTCAAAAATCTCGACAAAGATGGGTTGAAAGTGGTCTACATCCTCCTGAAGATGATCCACAAGAATAATGGAAAAAATAGTTATTAGGGTACATTGGACAAATAATCTAACATACCCTACTATTTAGGCTAATAAAATTCCTAATAAAAAAGTTTTATATTAAACACTCTTGATTTAAGTCAAATTTAAGCCAAGCCTCAAACCTTGAAAAATCAAACCTTTACCACTTGCAGTTATTCACAAACAATGTTATTATTAAACATAATAAAATCCATTTAGTCTAAAAATTAAACTCTCTTAATTCCCCAAACAAAAAACCTTAAACTAACACACCTTTCCACCAACATTACCAAGTTCGGAGTAATCCCAAGAGTGCATTTGACGGAAAGGAAGACCCATTTTTTGGAATACATACTTCTCTTTCACACCAGAAGCAACTAAGTCTGGCTTCAATGCTTTGATAAATTCTTCAAATTCGTAAGCGGTAACGTCGTCATAAACGATAGTTCCGTTTTCAATGTAGTGAGTAGTACGTTTATAGTCGTCATTATGAGCGAACTCATAACCAGTACCAATCATCTTCATTCCTAAGTCTTGGAAAGCGGGAACAACGTGACGGGGACGTAAACCACCAACCATCATTGCAACTGTCTTACCTTCTAAGCGAGGACGATATTTTTTAACAATTTCGTCCATTACAGGTTGGTATTTAGCGATTACTTTCTCTGCGTTTTCTTGAATCTTAGCATCAAACTTAGAAGCAATTTCGCGTAAAGAAGCAGCAATCTTGGTAGGACCAAAGAAGTTATATTCTAACCAGGGAATATAAATTTATATTCTGAGAAATATCCATAATATAAGATTTTTTATTCTACTATTTCTCAATCAGTTTATTTATAGATTAAAAAATATTGTTTCTGCATCTAAAAACTAATTATAACCTCAAATTAATTCACAAAATTTGCTTAACCTTGGCTTAAAATTCCCAAATTAATAAAATTGTTTATCTCCAACAGTTTTTCATCTTGATAGATGAATACTGTTTATAGATTTTCCCAATCTAATCAAGTACACACCAATTTATACCCTATTCCCTAGGAGATTGGGAACTGTTGATATTTTGCTAAAGTTTGTCTTAACTGTTTTATCTCAGCTTTTAACTGGAAATTTTCTTGTTTTATAGCTTCGATATCATCCTTTTTATCCACAGCTTGTTTAATTACCTTTTTCCGGTTTTCTAAACTAAACCACTTTTGATAAATTTCTGTATGAATTTCTACAGAATGTCCTAAATTATCAGCAGCAGCCTTAATTGGTACAGCCATAATATGCGCTCTAATTGCCCAAGCATGACGCAAATCATAAGGACTAAAGGGAATATCTACACGTCGAAACCATGAAGAACAATTAACTCGAATAGTATTAATTTCTGTATAACTACTTTTTCCAGAAACTTGACTATTTAAAAGTTCCAAACATTCTAAATTTTTTAAATCAAATAATTCAACCCATTGGGGATATAAGGGTAAAGCTTCCCGATATCCGGTTTTAGTATCAGGGTGTACTTTCCAAGTGTGATCTTTATTTTCAGGATTAAACCACCAACTAATATCAGGATTTACAAATAACTCTCTAGGACGTAAACCATAAGTTGCTAACATTCCATAAACCCATTGCCACATTTTCCAACTTGTTAAACAATCTCTTTTAATTGTCCCTTTTCTCGTCAGTGCATAATTGGCAAATGATTGATAATATTTGACTATATCTTCATCACTAGGAATATCTCTGGGTTGACTTTTTGGTTGTTTATTTTTGATTCCTTCTAATGTAAAGCTAGTTAAGTTAAGTGTGGATTTTAATATCTTTAAGCTTTTAATCGTACTGTACTTTGCATACTCATTATTTAACTCTTGCAATTTTTGATCTATTGCTGATTGTGTCAAAACTGTATCCAATCCGACTAGCCTTTTTAGATGACTGATATAATAAGAAAAAGTGTGTTTACTTTTTTCTGTGAGTTTATGAGTTTTAAAATATTGAGTTTCAAATTCTGCTAATATCTCACCCACAGTTTTGACTATATCTTTAACTTGATCAGTATTTTGTCCTAAGTATTTATCATTCCATGTAAACTGTTGACGAGCAATTAATTTACCTAACTCATGAGCTTCCTCTTCTGCTGTTTTTAAACCATCTAAATTAGCAGGAATATTTAAAGAAAGTTTATATTGTTTTCTCCCAGTTTTTCTGACATCAATTTCACCAGGTTTTAAAGGTAAGGAAGCCTGTAATTGAATAGTACCTCCACTAACAACTAGTCCGACTTTTATCTTAGCTGCTTTTAATCGAGATTTGACATCTACTAAACCTTGTTGAAATTTCTCTTCCAGATGTTGCCGAGTAGCTTTCATTTGTGTCTGCGTTCCTAAATAGCTGCCATCGGTAGATGCTGGTGGTGTAAAATCGGTAAAAATTTCCTCTAACCCTTTTTCTCTCATTATCTTAAATTTGGATTAAAATTTAGTCCATTTAAAACAATGAGCAAATTAAACAAAGTTATATATAGACTAAATTCTGGTAGATTTAAGACACATTATCATAGTTTAGACAGGGAATACCATAAGCCTCTTCCATGTGACGGCTGATATAGTTCATAGAACGATAGCAGTGGATGAGGTTCATTTTCACGTTTGGTGTCATCAACATTTCGTTGATTGTACCGTCACCAGACCATTGTGCAACAACACGCAAACCGATTTCTTCTAATAAAATCCGGCTCGCCCAAGCGTCACCACCGATGTTATAGTCACCAATGATGGCTACGTCATAGGGAGTACCTTCAAACTTGAGTGTACCGTCTTTCTTGCCTTGATCTGCTCTGGGGAATACCCAGTCACGAATCATGTCGTTAGCAATGTGGTGTCCTAATGATTGAGACACACCACGGAAACCTTCGCAACGTACGGGAATAACTGGCTTACCGATGGTTTTAGATGTCTTCTTAGCTACTGCTTCGATGTCATCACCAATCAAACCGATAGGACATTCAGATTGAATAGAAACCCCGCGATTTAAGGGGAATAATACATCTAATTCTTCAATTAATTTAGTGAGTTTCTTGTCACCACCAAATACGATGTCCCGTTCTTGGAAGTCGGAGGTGAAGTGCATAGTACCGAAGGTATCAACACCTGTTGTACCTAAGTAGTAGTTACGACGACCAGACCAAGACCAATAACCGCAACCAACTGGACCGTGGCTGATGTGGATCATGTCCTTGATAGGACCCCAAACCACACCTTTAGAACCTGCGTAAGCACAACCACGAGCGGTCATGACACCGGGTAAGGATTTGATGTTAGATTTAACACCACAATCGGTTTTACCTTCTTCGTGAACGTTTAAGTGCTTCTCGCGCTTTTTAGCAGCTTTTTCGGGGTAAGCTTTGAGAACTTCTTTAATTAGTTCTTTTCTTTCTTCAACAATCTTCTTGTTGTCTGGAACTGTCATGTCTGGCCTCTTCTGGCTTTTAAAGATATTAATTGGGTAGGGTGGGGAAATTAATCCCCAAGGGCAGAAAGAAAGGTAAAAAGGAGGTAATGTAGAGTTTTCCTTTTTCCTATTCCTTAATTACTAAATACTACTTGGTAGCAGCAGCGGGTTTACCGATGATTTCAGCGTGCTTGGTGTCATCATCAAGAATACCAAATTCAACCAACAATGCTTCCAACTCATCCATTTCGATAGGTGTGGGGATGGTGAGTTTTTGGTTGTTGATGATTTTCTTCGCTAATGCGCGGTATTCATTACCTTGAGTGCTATCAGGTGCATATTCGTTAACGGTCATACGACGCAATTCTGCGTGTTGAACGATGTTGTCGCGGGGTACGAAGTGAATCATTTGGGTGTTCAAACGTTCAGCTAAGGTTTCGATCAATTCGATTTCGCGGTCAACCTTACGGCTGTTACAAATCAAACCACCTAAACGTACACCACCGGAGTGTGCATATTTCAAAATACCACGAGCGATGTTGTTTGCAGCGTACATCGCCATCATTTCACCAGAGGTAACGATGTAGATTTCTTGTGCTTTACCTTCACGGGAAAGAGCAATAATATAATATTAAAAACCGGAAAGTGTTCATTTTCAACTATGTTTACTGCAATCATTGTTTTGAGTAAACAGTTTTTTTATTAGGGTAAATCTAGGGTATGGACAGAACACAGGAAGCATTTGCCGATTTTCACCAAACAGCTATTACCGACGGGGGATATTTAGGCAGAATGCAAGCAGTAGAAAATCAAGAAATTTACATCAAAACTAAGTTACGGACGGAATTAAAGGCGGTAAATACTAGACTAAAAGCAGCTAAGGTTTGTGTTTATATCCGAAAATCTGGTAATTGCTTACAGTTGAGAAGTACCCTACCTATTAAACCAGGGGATATTGATAAAAACGGTAGCGGTACAAAACAATATGATATTTCTTTGGGTATTCCCTTTAATTTTGATGGTTTAAATACGGCAGAAGAAGAAGCTAATGAATTGGGAAAATTAATTGCTAGAAAACAATTTATTTGGACTGATAAATATTTAGGAAAAACTAGATTTAAGGCTAATTCAAAAACTATTGGAGATTTAATTTCTGAATTTGAGCAAACCTATTTCCAAACTAGGAAACGCACTCTCAAAAGTAACAATACTTTTAATAGTTATTTCTATATTGCTAATGCACATTTACCAAAGGATAAATTAGCGATAAATGCCAATTTTATTGATGCTGTCAAGTTTTGCCCATCTTCAGATAGTGTCAAAAATGAATTAATTAAGGTAATTAGGGTTTTGTGTAAATGTTCTGGCTTAGAAGTTCCAGAATTGAGTAATTTAAAAATTAAGGCTATTTCTCAACGTAAACGTGATATACCAACTGACGTAGAGATAGAACAAGAATATCTAAAGTTTGAAAATTATGCTATTAATCGTTCTAGTAAGTTGATAACTAGAGAAGATAGAAATAATTGGAAATTATGGAGATGGGTATATGGAATGTTAGCAACTTATGGATTAAGACCATTAGAAATTTTTGTTAACCCTGATTTAGATTGGTGGTTATCATCAGAAAATATGATGAATACTTGGCGTGTTAATGAAGAATGTAAAACGGGAGCAAGGGAAGCTTTACCATTATATCCCCGTTGGGTAGAAACTTTTAATTTAACTACAGATATAGAAGCAATTGAGTTATTAAAAGCGAAAATTAAAGATAAAGTTACAAGTCGAGAAATCAATTCTGCGCGACATGGAACAGACAGATGGTTTAGATTTGTGGGGATTCCCTTTCAACCCTATGATTTACGGCATGGTTGGGCAATTAGAGCGCATTTAATGGGGATTCCTATTAAAGCTGCTGCGGATAATTTGGGTCATTCTGTGAATATGCACACATCCATTTATCAAAAGTGGTTTAGTTTAGAAAATCGTAAGGTTGCAATTGAGGAAGCAATTAAGAAAAAATCGAAAGTCGAAGATTTACAGGATATAGTGATTAGATTAGAACAGGAAAATGAGAGGTTGAGAATTGAGAATGAAAGATTAAGGTTACAGGTAGGAAATCAAAGTTTGATGAAAATGATTAATTAAAATTATAATCTGTAGGTTGGGTTGACGCAAGGAAACCCAACAAATATTGGTGGTGTTGGTTTACCCTTTTCTGTCATACGACCTGCAAGATATTCTAAAATATCATATACGGTTATTCGCATTCCTCGAATACAAGGTTTGCCGCTACGTTTGCCGGGTTCAATGGTGATAATTTTGTGGTAGTCCATAAAATATTATAATTTATCCATCCTAGATAATTATAGCAATAGCTCTCTCAACAACACCCGAAAAGCGATTCCTACGGAGCGCTTCGCTATCGCACCCATAACCCACAAACAGTGATCAAAATTACTGTTGCTATGTTATTAAGATCACTTATTTATTAAGATAAAGTGATATATGTAATACTTACAGCAGTTTGATATCAAACCCGCCACAAAAATAAATTGTAGAATGCAGTCTGGCACTGGTTTTTATCTTGTCTGTTTGTGGCATGATTGATTGCAATTTGCTGTAAATCAAAAGAAGCCTTAGTTTAAAAAACTAAGACTCCATGTGAGATTATTTAATATTTTCTTAATTCAATTAGTGTTGTATTTGTTGATTCAAAAACTGATTTACAGGTTTGTTAACCATGCAATTAAGCCATTTCCAGTAATCGCTTCTACAGCTATGAGTGAGACAAAGCCAATCATGGCTAAACGTCCGTTGAGCTTTTCTGCGTATTCCGTAAAACCTACTCTTGGGGTTTGGTCTACATATACTTTGGGTTCAATTGCAAAGCTGTTGAGTTGACCGAGTTCGTTGGTAGTAAAGCCTTTAACTGTCATGTTTTTTCCTTTTTGTTGTCTTATGTAAATAAATATAACATTTCGTAAATATTTTTTGCAAGAGCTTGACATGATAAAAAAATACGGTAAGCCGTACTAAATATCGTTCGGTATACCGTATAATCAAGTTCAGTTAGAATGCGATATTATTCGCCGTAATGACTACTAACTACTTTGCCTCGAAATACCCTATATAGATAGGCATTATAGAACAGCATAATCGGTACAAAAAAGCCAATGAAGGTAATCATTAAAACTTGAGAACTAAAGGAAGAAGCTGCCTCAAAAATGGTGATTTGGGTGGGAATAATATAAGGAAAGACGACAAAAGCTAAACCCACAGTTGTAATTAAGAAGACCACAACTGCCCAAATAAAAGGTGTCATTTCCTGACGTTCATTGATGCTGTAAATTAATCGGCTAACTGCTAAAAGAGCCAGTATAGGAATTAATGCGAAGATAAATACTTCTGGTTGATGAAACAAGCGATCGCGTATATTTTCATAGTACACGGGAACGGCAGCAGTAATCACAATTGCTCCAATAACTGTCGCCCAAGTTGATAATAAAGCTGTGCGATAGTAGGTTTTTTGTAGTTCACCTTCTGTCTTGATAATTAGATAGGTTGCACCAATCATCACATAGCCTTGCATGACAGTTAAAGCTACGAGAATTGATGGCAAATTTAACCAATCCCAAATCCCACCAATAAACGCACCTGTACTATCAACTTTGATTCCAGCTAAAACCCCACCCAGAATTAATCCCTGAGATAAAGTAGCTAATAAACTACCACCAGCAAAGGCAATACTCCAAAAAGTTTTATTGTGGGAATGTTCTCTAAATTCAAATGCCACCGCCCGCAAAATAAATCCAACTACCATGCAGGTGATTGGAATATACAGAGCATGAACAATTGTGGCATAAGCCAGAGGAAAAGCCCCAAATAAAGCTCCTCCAGTACACACTAACCAAGTTTCATTAGCGTCCCAAACACTGCTTAAAGTGTTCATCAAAATGCCTTTTTCTTCCTCATTATTTCGCCTTAAAGTTAAAATTCCCACTCCTAAATCAAAACCATCAGTAATCAAATAAATGGAGAGAAATAAAGCAATAATACCAAACCAAACTATCGGTAATATTCGTTCCAATGTGTCCATTAAACCTCTCCTTCCTGAATATTTACTCCTACAACTTCACCCACCAATTCTCTTTCATTACTACCTGTTGGTAGTGGTAATTCCAAATTTGGATCTTGGCGAACAATGCGACTACCAAAGTACAACGCAGAACTAAACAACAACAAATAAATAACTGTATAGGCTATCAATGAAGTGAGAACCGTATTTGCTGGGAGAAGAGAAACTGCATCTGCTGTTCTAATTTTTCCGTAGACAGTCCAAGGTTGTCTTCCCACTTCTCGCACTATCCAACCAAACTCCACCGCCAGATATCCTAAAGGCGCGGCAAATACCCAACCTCGCATCAACCAACGTTGTTTAGTGATATTTTCTATGGCAAGTTTACCGCGCAACCATTGAATAACACTGAACAACATTAACCCACATAAAAAGAAACCAATTCCCACCATGATCCGGAAAGAATAGAAAATAAGACTGATAGCATGAGGTCTATCTTGTGGTTGCCATTCTTTTAAACCTTTCACTGGTTCAGAAAGAGTGGGTTTCATTTCTAAGATGTAACCTAATGCGTGAGGAATATTCAGTTCCCAATGATTTTTTTCTCCAGCTATATCAGGTGCAACTAACGCTGTCCAAGGTGCGGATTTTCCGGCGGGAATAGTATCCCAAATTGCTTCTATTGCAGCTAATTTTGTGGGTTGGTTGTGATAAACTTGTTCACCACTGATATGACCAACAAATAGTTGTAGAGGAGTGACAAAAATAGCTAGGGCTAAAGCCAATTTGAAAGATTTACTAAAGAAAGCATGATGGCGATTTTTAAGAATATACCAGGCACTAATGCCGCCAATTACAAATAGTGCAGTTTCTAAAATCGCCAAAACCATGTGAAACCAACTATTTAATGCAGATGGATTCAAAATAGCTTGGATAAAATCATGGACGATGAATTTACCATTCACCATTTCGCCACCAGCAGGTGTTTGCATCCAAGAATTAGCGACAATAATCCAAAAAGAAGATAGACTTGCACCGACAAAAACCATGATTGTTGATAGCAAATGTAACCAACTAGGTACACGATGCCAACCAGAAATCATAATGCCTAAAAAGGCGGCTTCTAGCATGAATGCCATTGTGCCTTCAAAGCCTAAAATTGTGCCGAAAAAGTCACCAACAGCTACAGAAAATGGAGACCAATTAGCACCAAATTCAAATTCTAAAGCAACTCCAGATGCGACTCCACACCCAAAATTAAGAATGTAGATTTTTGACCAGAAACGCGCATGACGGTAGTAATCAGGGTTTTTTGTGAGCAACCAGAGAATTTCTACTACTACTAAATAACCCGCCATGCCGATGGTTAAGACAGGCCATAACATATGAAATATACTAGTCACGGCAAATTGTATGCGCGACAATATAATGGGGGCTGACAAAAATCCCATAACTACCTTTTTGTGAATAAACAAAATTTAGGGCAATGAATTGTAGATATAGCCCATATTTCTATTTATGACTTTTTTTATGATTTCGTCAAAAGACAATTTGTCAGATAGAAAATAAATAGACCAATTCTAATTTTTGGTATATAAAATATCTTAACTGTCAGTTATTTTGTTAGCAATACTACTTTTACTCTGTTCCATAAATGTTGAATTATATTGTTGTTAGTAGTTGGTTTTTCTGTCTAACTCTGGAGTAAGTTCGGCTTTAACCATAGTTCATGCTAGGTAAACATCTTACAGCAATTTGAGATCAAACCCACCACAAGAATGGTAAAATTATAAAGATGTAAAAAAAGAAGATTCTTGAGAAATGGCCCCATATTCGATAGACCTAAGACAAAAAATATTAAGTGCTTGGGAAAATAAAGAAGGTACACAAAGAGAATTGGCGAAACGATTCAAAGTTAGTTTATCCTTCATCCGTGACTTTTTGCGTCGATATCGAGAGACATCGGAAATAACTGCTCTTCCTCAAGGAGGAGATAGGCGCTCGAAAATTAAAGGTGAAAATCAAGAATTGTTAAAGAAAATAGTTACGGAGAAAAGTGATATATATTTGCGAGAAATTCAGGAAATAATCAAAGAGAGTAAAGGAATAGAGGTAAGTGTATCAAGCTTGTCACGGACTCTGAACCGCTTAAATCTAAACCGTAAAAAAAAGTTTAGTAGCCACTGAGCAAGGTTCAGAAAGAGTACAAAAATTGCGCTATGAATTTCGGCTTTGGCTAGATACTATAGATATCAAAAACCTGATATTCATTGATGAAATAGGTATAAATCTGGCTATGACACGAAACTATGGTAGAGGTGAAGGTGGAATCAGAGTTTATGATGACCGTCCTGGAAATAAAGGACAAAATATCACTTTAATTGGAGCTATGAGTGATGAAGGCTTAATCGCTACTATGACTTTTCCTGGTAGTTTAAACAGTGATAGTTTTTTAGTTTTTATTGAACAAATATTACTACCTCAGTTGTGGATTGGAGCAATTGTAGTTATGGATAATTTACCTGTACATTATGCTTTAACTGCAAAATCTTTAATAGAATCTGTTGGCGCATCTATTAAATTTTTACCTCCCTACTCGCCTGATTTATCTCCAATTGAGTTATGTTGGTCAAAATTAAAAGGAATTCTCCGTTCTGCTAAAGCTCGCACATTTGATGCTCTTGATGAAGCTATTACTGTAGCTATTAATGCTATTACTGATGAAAATGCTCTCAACTGGTTTAATCATTGTGGCTTATTTTTTGAGCCTATTTAGATAGCTCTTTTTGTGGCGGGTTTGATCGCAAACTGCTGTAAATTGTAAACAAAAAATCAGTAACCCATTTATCAAAAATCATGTATCTCTATTGACACTAGGGACAAAATAGGGTGAACAGTGGAACTTTCAATTTGCTAGAAACTCTGATTTACCATGTTCATCCTACAAAAAATATACAGAAGAAGAAAGAAACTTTTTAATATCTAGTTTGATACCTGTGAGTTGGCCACCACAACCCCCATTTTATAGTGATTTGACAGAATTACTGGATCAAATGCTGGCAGATGGGGAAGGTTATGATCCTTCAGAGTTTGGATTAGAACAGGAAATATAGAAATTATAAATTCTATCAATTCCATATATAAATTCTACTTCTTTTTTATAAATACAAGGAAGTATGAATGATTTTTTCGAGCGTGTACTTGCTTTTTTAATCTGCTGACTGAAGGCTTATTAGTTCTCATAACAACAAATAAGTCTTTTGTGTAGTAGCCATTTTTTTCATATTCGTTAATTATTTCTACATGAGTTAACCATTGCTTTCCGGCACTAACTTCATCTTGGCATTTAACTATTAGTATTCCATCTTTTCTTAAAATTCTATAGGCCTCTTTACCAGCTTTAAAGTATATATCGGTAACTGCTGCGTGCCATTTCTTCGTACCAATATTTTCAGTATCTTCATTAATTTCATTTCCATTTGAGTAAGCATCAGAAAATGAATAATGTGTACCAGAACCAGCTTTTTGTGAGGCTTCTTTTCTATAAAAGCCTTCCATATATGGAGGATCTAAAACTACACAATCTATTGATTGATTTTGATATGGTAATTTACGACAGTCTACTCCTGTGGATATGTCAGTAGCAAGAAGTTTATACTTATCTTTAAGCACATTTTGCCAAAAAACTCCTTTTCCCCAAGTAACATCCGCTACAATAGATCCCTCTGGAACGTGCAATTGGAGAATATTGGCAAAAACTTCGGCGTTTCCTGATAAATAAGCAGACATGATCAGGCCTGAAGTTGATTGACCACCTTGCTTACGCTTGTTGAGAGAGATATTTTCGCTATCAGATTGTAAGATTGATCTCTGTATGTATTGCATAGGTTTCGACATTATCCTTCTTTAAGGTACATATAATTAAAGTTATTATAAACCATGAATCAGTAACCCATTTATCAAAAATAATGTATCCCCCTTGACAATAGGGACAAAATAGGGTAAACAAAAGCAGAAAAACAAAACAAAAACCCCATTTACCTAAAAATTCCCAGGGCAAAAATAGGGCATAAAAAAATCAAACTTCCCCACCAATTGCACCAACAAAAACCCTAGAAAAAACAGCTTAATCTTCACGGATAGGCATAGCAAAACCACCACATACAACGTCACCTAATACGTCGTAAGATACGAAGTCTAAATCTTGGTAAGCACCGTTTTCTTCTAGGAAGTTAATAGCGGTGATAATACCACGACCAGCGCAACCTACACCGGGTTCTGGACCACCAGATTCTACGCACTTAACACCACGGAAACCGGTTAACATGACTTCGTGGAGTTCCAAATCTTCAACAGCGCCTCTTTCAGCAGCCAAGTGTAATACGGTGGTTTGAGCTTTGGAGTGAAGCATCAAACGGGTGGAGTCAGCTTTAGGGTCGCAACCTACAATCATGATGCGTTGACCCATTTCAGCCATAGCTGCGAGGGTGTTTTGAGAAGTGGTAGATTTACCGATACCGCCCTTGCCGTAGAAAGCTATCTGTCTAATATTTGCGTCAGTAGTCATTGTTCGTGTTTTCCTAGAATTGGTTGATTTGGTGTTTTTCGTCTGTCGGTTCTCACGGCCAAGTTCTACGGCGGTGAGCGTGTGTAGAACGTCGCTACGGGGGCGATCGCTCTACAAAAAATCTAGTGGTGTTCATAGTATTTATTGGGTTGTAGGGATTTTTGTTAGTTGTCCTTTGTCCGTCGTCCTTTGTTAGTTGTTAGTTGTCCTTTGTCCGTTGTTTTGCTACTGACCACTGACTAATGACCACTGACCAATGACTAATTTCTAAACTGCTTCGACAATAATTTCTTTGCTGATGCGATCGCGTAATCTCGCTTCAATGGCAATCTTTAAGGTAGCGGTACTACTAGAACATGAACCGCAAGCACCTTGAAGAATTACTTTAACTTTATCACCTTCGACATCATAAAGTTCTACATCTCCCCCGTCGGCGATTAACACGGGTCGGACTTCTTCATCTAATACTTTTTGAATCAGGGCGATTTTTTGGACTGTAGTTAATGGTTTTTGTTGCCCGACAATAAACTCTGAATTAGGAATTTCTGTTTTAGCTTTCGCCTTGTAGCTGTAGAGATTTTTGTTGGCGGCTTCCTGCTTTACTTCTCTGATTATATCATCAATCTTCGTTAAACAAGAACCGCAGCCGCCACCAGCTTTTACATAATTTGTTACTTGTTCAGCACTGAAGAGATTATTTTGTGCAACTGCTTTTTTTATCTTAGCATCAGTTATTCCGAAACAACTACAAATTAGGACACCTTCTTCATCGTCATGTGCCTCTAGAGGAATACCACGATAATTATAAATGGCAGCTTCTAGAGCTTCTTGACCCATAACAGAACAGTGCATTTTCGCTTCAGGTAAACCACCTAAATAATCAGCGATTTCCTTATTTGTTACTCCCAAAGCTTCATCTAAAGTTAAACCTTTAATCATTTCAGTTAAAGCACTAGAAGAAGCGATCGCACTAGTACAACCA
The DNA here is from genome assembly GCA_046070105.1 of Dolichospermum sp. Lineage (GTDB taxonomy): Bacteria > Cyanobacteriota > Cyanobacteriia > Cyanobacteriales > Nostocaceae > Dolichospermum. The sequence continues at coordinate 10,852 of JBJUHT010000173.1, read as the reverse complement.
AAAGTTTGAAAACGTGCATCAAGAATTTTATCTGTTGCTTCTTCAACTTTCAAATGTAATCTTAAAGCATCACCACAAGCAATACTTCCCACTTCACCAGTTGCCACTTTCACGCCAGCTTCATCGGTTTCTTCAATTGCACCTTGATTTTTAGGATCGTAAAATAACTCTAATACTTTATCAGTGTAGTCCCACATAATTGATTTTGGATTTTGGATTTTGGATTTTGGATTTTGGATTTTGGATTTTGGATTTTAGATTTTGGATTGGTAATTGGTAATAGAGGAATCCCATTACCTATTACCTATTTACTAAAGTTTGTCCTTGTAGTCCCACATAATTGATTTTGGATTTTGGATTTTGGATTTTGGATTGATGATTGGTAATTTGTGATTGGTCAGCAGTCAGTTTTTACTACTGACCACTGACTAATGACTACTGACCATTGACTGTTGTTGTAACCAATCGGCATTATCATTTTTGAAGGGAGATAAAGCCCGCAAACGGTCAACAATTTCCGGCATGACTGCAATTACTTGATTAATTTCTGCTTCCGTAGTATAACGAGAAAGACTAAAGCGAATTGAGCCATGTAAAGTAGTGTAGGGTAAACCCATAGCTCGTAAAACATGAGAAGGTTCAAGAGAACCAGAAGTACAAGCAGAACCAGAAGAAGCGCAAATACCGTACTTATTTAAAGAGAGCAAAATTGCTTCACCTTCAATATATTTGAAACCGATATTTGTCGTATTTGGTAATCTATTTTTAATATCACCATTTACTTCACAATCAGGAATTTTAGCCAGAAGAGATTGTTCTAAATAATCGCGTAACTTTCTTTCTTTCTGAGTTGCTTCTGCTAAATGTGATAATTCCAATTCCGCAGCTTTTCCTAAAGCAATAATTCCGGGAACATTCTCTGTACCTGCCCTACGTCCTCGTTCTTGATGTCCACCAACTAAGAAAGGACGGAAACGAACCCCACGTTTAACATACAAAGCACCAATACCTTTAGGAGCATGAATTTTGTGACCAGATATAGTTAACATATCAATGGTGCTGGTCTTCATATTTAAGGGTATTTTACCTACCGCTTGCACTGCATCAACGTGAAAGATAGCTCCATATTCTTTAACTCTAACACCAATTTCTTCAATGGGAAAAATTGTGCCGGTTTCATTATTGGCATACATTACTGTTACTAAAGCAGTGTTACCAGTTAAAGAAGCTTCTAATTCATTCAAGTCTATTTGTCCTTGAGAATTAACTGACAAATAAGTAACTTGATAACCTTTAGATTCTAATTGTTTACAAACATTTAAAACCGCAGGATGTTCTACTTGAGAAGTGATGATATGACGTTTTTCTGGTTGAGCTAATAAAGCCGCATGAATAGCAGCATTATCACCTTCAGTTCCACAACTGGTAAAAACAATTTCTGATTCTTCGGCTCCCAATAAAGCAGCAATTTGTTCTCTGGCTGCTTTGACAGCTTTTCCCAATTGTCCACCAAAACTGTGCATACTAGAAGGATTAGCATAATAATCCGTCAAATAAGGCATCATAGCCTCAACAACTTGAGGAGCTATTTTAGTGGTGGCATTATTATCAAGATAGATACAATTATTTTGCATAGTTTCCATATAAAGATTATGAGTAATTAGCTAGAATTATTAACTGGTAATTGGTAATAGGTAATGGGGGAAAATATTACCTATTACCTATCACCTAAATACCTATATAATTACTTGGCCTTGATGCTTTTGTAACTGTTGGGAAAACTTCTGAGAATAAGAGCTATACCAACGCTCCCAGTAGTCTTGTTTATTTGTTAATTTTGCTAAAACACGATGGTAATAAGCAAACCAACTTTCCCAATAATCACTAGGTTCTTTAACACAACCATCAGCAGTTGGACAAGTGGCCTTACATTGAGGTACGGTGTGAATACTACCAGCACAATTTGTGCAAAGTTGAGAATCAATTCGATAATTACCATCAACTTCTTGAATTGCACCAGTAGGACAAACAGGTAAACACAACTTGCAAGAAATACACTGGCTAGTAATTTTGTAAGCCATGATTATTTACCTCTGAGATTTTAGATTTTAGATTTTAGATTTTAGATTAGAGTTAATTCAATAAAATCCAAAATCCAAAATTGAATTACCCATTAACCTGAACATATTGCTCGTAAAATTCTAAAGCAACCTTTTCAATTACGTCGTAGGCTTCAACAGCTGTTATTCCTGCTGCTTCTAATTGTTCTTTAGGACAGTTACCTATTTTCGATACCAAGACTGCTTTACAATCTGCGATCGCTTTCATTATATTATCTGCGGTAGCTGCTTCGCTGTAACCTCCTTGACAATATTGATCAATCTTACGGTGACTAATAAAACGAACTTCATTTCCATCAACTTCATAAACTTGAAATTCTTTGGCGTGTCCGAAATGTTGGTTAACTAATCCACCGCCTTTTGTGGCTACTGCAACTAAAATTTTAGGATTATTAGCAGATTTTTTGCCAGTCAATACTTTATCTTTTGCGGCCTTAATTTCTTCTCTAAATTTCTCAATACCTTCGTGAACTTCTTGGCGGGTTTCAAAGTTATATTCTGGAGTCATTTCCATGAACTTATCTTTAGTAAATTCCTGGCTCCGATCTTCTCCTAATAATCCTACCGCATCTGCTCGACACTGACGACAGTGGCGCATCATTTTCATGTTACCAGAGCAATTATCTTGGACTTCTTTCAGTTCTTTTCCTGTTGGTCCACGTTGACCAGTTAAACCGAAATGTGTACCATGTTCCGGTGCAGAAATTAGCGGCATAATGTTATGTAAAAACGCGCCTCTCTCCCGAATTGCTTGATTAACTTCTATCAAATGTTGATCATTAATTCCCGGAATCATTACAGAATTAACTTTACATAAGATATCAGCTTCTTTGAGAGCTTGTAATCCTTCTAATTGTTTTTCTAGAAGAATTTTTGCTCCTTCCACACCTCTGTAACGCTTGCGTTTATAGTGAACCCAAGAATAGATTTGCGCGCCTATTTCCGGGTCAATGGTATTCAGGGTAATGGTCACGTGATCTATATTTAATTGTTTAATGCGATCAATATATTCTGTTAGCATCAAACCGTTAGTAGATAAGCACAATTTAATATCTGGGGCTTTGTCTGCAATTAATTCAAAAGTCCGAAAAGTTTTTTCTGGATTAGCCAAAGGATCACCAGGTCCAGCCACTCCCAATACGGTCATTTGCGGAATTTTACCCGCAATTACTAACACTTTATGGGCAGCTTCTTCTGGTGTGAGCAGTTCACTGACTACCCCCGGACGACTTTCGTTAGCACAATCATACTTGCGGTTACAATAGTTACATTGAATATTGCAAGCAGGGGCAACGGCAACGTGCATCCTTGCATAATGATGATGAGCTTCTTCGCTATAACAGGGGTGTTTAGCAATGCGTTCTCTCAATTTTTCGTCCATTTCTGGAGTTGTGCTGCTGTCGCAACCACAATTACCAGATTTAGCGGGGACTAGCAGGCCATCGGGGGTGAGAATGTTGGTAGCAGGTAGTGTCATTGAATTTCGCTGTTGACGGTGGACTTGAGAGCCACTGTGGGAGATGCTGTTACTACTGCCAATGTCTGAATTATAGACATGGTGCTAATCTCATCCCTCCACACACTTTTGACTATTAACTTTGTTTTGTTAAGGAGCGTTAAGTGATTGGCGATAAATGATTTATAGCAGCCCTTTTTTTTGCTCCCCTGGGTTGACCAAGGATAGAACTTATTAGATTTATTATGTTTGTACTCAAATCCTTAAATCCTTGTATTGCAACGATACAAAAATTTAAAAATATTTTTTTGGGTTGGGGTGCAGGTATTTATAGTCAGGGGTACGAGTATTTATAGTTAGGGGTTCAGGATTGATTTGTACTCATTTCTAACTCAATGTCTGTAAGGATTTCAGGCAGATTTTTATCAGTTTTTCTTGATATTGGACTGTACTCAACTTTCCTACAACATCCGCTTTTTACTTCACCAAACACCCCCCTTTAAGGAGAGAGTTTCCCCCTCAACCATTGCAGAATTAAGAGTTAGAGTACCCACAAGCCTGAAATTTATCTCATGTATACAGCCTATCATTTTTTTCTCTAGAAATGCAATTTATATTTTTTTAATTTTTCGATGATTTATGATGTAAATTGTGGTTATATCTCTTGCTGGATAAGGGTTTTGGACTTAATCAGTCCTTAATCTTAATGCAGATTATTTGCAAAAGATTTAATTTTTTGATCATGATTAGGATATAGTCCCAATATAAGAGAACTAGGAATAATTTATGAATCACCACTACCTGATTATAGGCTTTACATCATAAACCCTATCAATCACAACTCGCATAATTACTAAAATCTGGCATTGGTTACGGGAAACCATCCTCGATATATTATACTAATACCAGAGTGATGATCTCCCAGTCCTTACTAAGTTAATAAATTATGGAAAAGACCATTTTACATGACTCCAATATCATCAATAAACTGAGGAGAATGTTATCAAACCTCGTAACATTCCGAAACCAACCAGTGATTATTTGTAGTGCGGTAACAGTCTTAGTTATAGGACTTCAGAAACTGCAAGTATTAGAAACCATGGAATTGAAAATCTATGATCAGATGATACAATTACTTCCTGATCGAGGTCCAGATCAACGGCTATTAATCATCGGTATCACCGAAGAAGACCTGCAAAAATGGAATTGGCCTTTATCTGGTGAAATTTTAGATCGGCTGTTCGATAAACTACAACAATATCAACCCAGAGCCATTGGTTTAGACATTTTCCGCGACTTACCAGTACAACCTGGTCACGAAAAACTACTACAACGCCTACAGGAAAGCGATGTGATTATCTCAGTCTGTAAACACGCTGACAGTACAAGTGCTGGTATTGCCTCACCCCAAGGCGTAGAACCATCACAGGTAGGATTTAGTGACCTAGTGGAAGATACTGATGGTTTTATTCGCCGTAATTTGATCTCAGTGAATGTGGGGAAGTCTGATAAATGTCAAACTCCCTATTCATTAAGCTGGCAATTAGCCACCAAATATTTAGCAGTTGGCGGTATTCAACCCCAATTAACAACTAAACAAGAACTAAAACTACGGGATGTTGTTTTTAAACCTCTAGAAGCTCACTTTGGTGGTTATGAGAATGCAGATACCCAGGGATACCAAATTCTCCTGAATTATCGTTCTCACCGTCAAATTGCCCCACAAGTCACTCTTACGGACATACTTACTGATAAAATTCAACCCAACTTAGTTAAAGACCGGATTGTTTTTATAGGTTCTACAGCACGGAGTTTAAAAGATGTTTTTAATACCCCATTTAATTCTGGAAAAGCGGACGATTCTGGGAGAATGACAGGGGTAGAAATTCATGCACAAAATACTAGTGAAATTCTCAGTGCCGTTTTAAACAACCAGCCTTTATTTTGGTTTTTGCCCCCTTGGGGTGAATTCCTCTGGATAGGAACATGGTCTGCCATTGGTGGATTTTTAGCCTGTCGCATTCGTCATCCATTAGGCTTAGGTATAGGACAAACTATCTCCTTACTGGTTCTATTTACCGGCAACTTGATTATTTTTACTCAAGGGGGATGGTTGCCAGTGATTGCTCCCGCACTGAGTTTAATTTTCACAAGTACAGTCATAATTACTTACAGTAATTATACAAGTAAGCAAGAAGAACAAAAAATTATGGAGATCTTGCGGGAACAGGAAAATATTATTGCCCAGTTGCGATCGCATCAGGATAATCCTGAGTATAATACCACCATAGGACAACCATTACAAAACAATAGCCTCCTCAAAGGACGTTATCAAATTACTAAGAGATTGAGCGCTGGTGGATTTGGTACAACTTACCTAGCCCAAGATACTCAACGGCCAAGAAATCCTATCTGTGTTGTCAAACAAATGAGTCCGGCCAGACGAAATCCAGAATACTTGCAAATAGCCACGCGACTATTCAATAATGAAGCATCTATTCTGGAAACTTTGGGAAAACACCAGCAAATACCCCAATTACTCGCATTCTTTCAACAAAATAGCGAATTTTATCTCATTCAGGAATATATTGAGGGTCATACTTTGACTAAGGAATTAACTCCTGGGGAACGTTGCACCTATGTTCAGGTAATGAATATTCTCAATGAGGTTCTAGGGGTACTCGTTTTTGTTCATGGTTATGGTGTCATTCACCGAGATATTAAACCTGATAACTTAATCAGGCGAACAGAAGATAATAAGATTGTTTTGATTGATTTTGGCGGTGTCAAACAAATCCAACCTCAACAGCAAACTCCAGAGAATCTAACTATCGGCTTTGGTACTTCCGGTTACGCACCCGGCGAACAATTGAATGGAATGCCAAAATTAAACAGTGATATTTACGCTTTGGGAATTATCGCTATCCAAGCCTTAACAGGTATAACTCCCAAAAATTTTCGGAGACATGGGAATACGGGTTTAATTGTCATTGATCACAATTCTTCCACAGGAGAGGAAACTTTACAAAGTTGGGAACAAATAGCAAATATCAAGGAGAATGACGATATGGCGAGAATCTTAAATAAGATGGTAAATATTGACTTTACCCAAAGATACCAGTCAGTCCAGGAGATACTCAAAGATATTAATAAATAGCCAAGTCTTGTGGGGTGGGCATCTTGCCCACCAGACTTGTCCAAATTAAATGCACATTCCGGGTTCAAACCCTTCACAAAAGCGGACTAAGTGTAGTCGCTGATGATTACAGCGAATTTACTGGTAAATGAACCACGATTTTTGTTTCGCGCAAAGGCGCAAAGTAAGGAAGGCGCAAAGGAAGAAGGTAATCAAAGTCTGGTTTAAATCGCCGAAAGCTGCTGTAATATCAAAGATATTTAACAAAATTTAACAGTATTTTTAATTGATAATTGTGAAATCAATTACGATTCATTATATACTCTGAATGTTGAAAAACTTGGGAGTTATTCCATGTTGCCGCCAGCATCCAGTATAAGAGTTAGTTATCAGCAACAGCATTATCGCCGAGATCATATTATTATTATCTCAGCCATGTTTTCCTTGGGGTTGATGAATGCAGGGGTTGTTCAAGCACAATCAATCATTAGTCAAATCCCCACCAGACCCACGTTAACGACACCTGAACCCCCTCTACCCACTCCCCAACCCATAGAAGAACCGAAACTGGAAACCCCCCCTTCTCCAGTCACTCCCTCCCCTTTGGAAAATGTTCCGGGGACTGTGAATATCAAGGGATTTGAATTTATCGGTAATACAGCCTTTACTCAGGAAAAATTAAGATCAGCAGTCAATGATTTAATTGACAAAGAAATTACATTTGCTGATTTAATATCAGTAGAATCTCGCATAAACAACCTGTACCGAAATCAGGGTTATATCAACTCTGCGGCGGTGATTGAGCCTCAAAATATTTCTGCTCAAGACGGAATAGTTAAAGTAACAATTATTGAAGGAGGCATCGAAAATATTGTTATTAAAGGAACTCGACGCTTAAAACCTGATTATATTCGTTCTCGCTTGGGTTTAAGCACTAAAGCTCCTCTCAATCAAAACCGCATTCTTGAGGCCTTACAACTGCTAAAAACTGACCCCCAAATTCAGGATATTTCTGCACAAATATCACAGGGAGTTAGACCAGATTTAAGTGTCTTAGAAGTTACGGTCAAAGAAGCAGATACCTTTCATATTGATATTTTCACCAACAACGGACGCTCTCCCAGTGTCGGTAGTTGGCGACGAGGAATGACAATTACCGACAATAATCTCTCGGGTTGGGGTGATAGTTTTATTCTTAATTACTCTAACACCGATGGTAGCAATGCTTTAGATGTCAGCTATGGTTTACCAGTAAATCCTCGCAATGGCACAATTAAGTTCTCTGGAGGAATTACAAAAACTAATATCACAGAACCACCCTTTGACCAACTAGATATTACTGGTAACTCTAGTTACTATGAAATAGGTTTTAATCAACCATTATGGCAAACTCCTAGTCAAGAATTGGGTCTAGGTCTAGCTTTTTCCCGACAAATCAGTAAAACTAAACTCGGTCCAGACGGTTTTCCTTTGTCTATTGGTGCAAATGACAACGGTGAAACTCGCATTTCTAAAATTGCTTTTTCTCAAAATTGGGTGACACGCAACTCCAAATCTGTACTAGGTCTTTACTCTCAATTTAATTTCGGACTAGGGGTATTGGATGCTACTACCAATAATAACGGTATTCCCGATAGTCATTTTTTCGCATGGCGTGGCCAGGGACAATATGTACGTTCTTTAAATCGCCAAAATGATATGTTACTGATGGTGCGTTCTAACTTACAGTTGAGCAAAGAGAGTCTTGTACCTCTAGAACAGTTTGGTATCGGGGGATTTTCCAGCGTTCGGGGTTATCGTCAGGATGCTTTATTAAAGGATAATGGCTTTTTACTATCTACAGAACTTCAGTTTCCTATTATACGTACAGTCAATCAACAAGGCGGATTATCTCTTATTCCTTTTGTAGATTTTGGCACGGGATGGAGTAGTAGTAATACTAAGAATATAAATCCTGGTAATACCAGCAAAGATGGCTCTTTAGTCGCTACTGGCCTCGGTTTACAGTGGAAATCACAGCAATTCAAAGCCCGTATTGATTGGGGACACACTCTAACTGACATCAATTCTCAAGACCAGAAATCATCAGAAAACCGTTTATACTTCTCTGTGGAGTCAAGATTATGAAGCTCAACCTGTCTAGAACAACCCTAATTCAGCAAGTAATATTACAGATAATCACTGGCTTAATTGTCGCTGCTAATACTAACATAGTGAAGGCGCAACTGACACCGGATAATACTGTCGGTTCTACTACCAGAAGTGATACTGTTAAGGGACTTACCAGTGATATCATTGAAGGAGGAGCAACCCGTGGTACTAATTTATTTCACAGTTTCACTAATTTTAATGTAGATGCTGGTAAGGGCGTTTATTTTAGTAACCCTACTGATATTAACAACATTTTAACCAGGGTTACTGGCAGCAGTCAGTCAAATATTTTCGGAACTTTAGGGGTTTTAGGTAATGCTAACCTGTTTTTAATTAATCCCAATGGTATTAGTTTTGGTCCCAATGCTCAATTAGACCTCAAAGGTTCTTTTGTGGCCTCCACTGCGGATAAAATTGTTTTTGATAATTATCAATTTACTACCACTAATCCCACAGCACCACCGTTGTTAACTGTGAATATTCCTCTAGGGTTAGGTTTCCGTAATAATCCTGGGGATATTAATATTGATCTGAAAGGTTCTACCCTAGAATTTAATAACGGTCAGGGATTAAAAGTTCCTCAAGACAAAACCCTAGCCCTAATTGGTGGTAATGTCAATATTAATGGTAATGGTGTTGATGCAGAAGGATTGAGAGCGGGAATTTTATCACCAGGAAGTCGGGTCCAATTGGGTGGTTTAACCCAGACGGGAACTGTTAATTTCAACGAAAATTTCTACTCAACTTTTCCTCAAGGTGTGACTAGGGGAAATGTCAGTTTAAGTAATGGTGCTGAAATCAATGTCCGTGCTGCTGGTGGTGGTAGTATTACCATAAATTCCCGAAATTTGAATGTGAATGAGAATAGTAGGGTGCGTGGGGGGATACAAAAGAATTTAGGTTCAGTAAATGCTCAAGCGGGGGATATTGACATTAATAATATTGAGCAAGTCACCATAGATAATGCGGTTATTGCTAATATTGTAGACGAGTTTGGTAAGGGGAGTGCTGGGGACATTAATATCCACACTTCATCTTTAATCTTGAAAAATGGTAGTACGATTAATACTAGTGTTTTTGCTGCCTCTAGTGAAGGGAATGGGGGTAACATCACTATTGACACTGCAAATTTAACTCTGGAAAATGGTGGTTATATTAGTGCCGATATTTATGGTAAAGGTAATGCTGGAAACATTGCTATTAAGGCTACTCAGGGGGTAAATGTAAATATCGGGGGACTGCTATCTAGTGGAGTAACGGCTACAGGAGAGGGAAATAGCGGGGGTATTACTATTGATACTTCAACTTTAACAATCGAAAATACTGGTATTATTAGTGCCGATATCTATGGTAAAGGTAATGCTGGGAATATCGCAATTAAGGCTTCCCAAGGAGTAAATGTCCGGGGGTGGCTATCTAGTGACGTAAAAGGTACAGCACAGGGGAATAGTGGAGGTATTACTATTGATACTTCAACTTTAACTCTGGAAAAAGGTGGTTTTATTAGTGCCGGTATCTTTGGCAAAGGTAATGCTGGGAATATCGAAATTCAGGCTACTCAAGGGGTGACTGTCGGGGGATTCCTAACTAGTGGGGTAACGGCTACAGGAGTGGGAGATAGTGGGGGTATTACTATTGATACTGCAACTTTAACCCTGGAAAAAGGTGGTTTTATTAATGCCAGTACCAGTGGTAAAGGTAATGCTGGGAATATCGCAATTAAGGCTACCCAAGGGGTAAATGTCCGGGAAAACGCCCTGCTATCTAGTACAGTATTCGATACAGGAGAGGGAGATAGCGGGGGTATTACTATTGATACTTCAACTTTAACTCTGGAAAATGGTGGTTTTATTAGTGCCGATATTTATGGTAAAGGTAATGCTGGAAACATTGCTATTAAGGCTACTCAGGGGGTAAATGTAATTATCGGGGGACTGCTATCTAGTGGAGTAACGGCTACAGGAGAGGGAAATAGCGGGGGTATTACTA
>JBJUHT010000172.1:0-19690 GCA_046070105.1 Dolichospermum sp. | reverse complement strand
GAGTTAACAACAATTTCACATATTCATGATGTGACACCACACGCAAATACTAAAAATGGATTTTTTATAGATTTGTTTCAAAAGATTCAGGTGAGTTTGTCTGATAGTATAACGGTCTATGGTAATTACCTTAAATTATCAGCGAAAAGACATTTCTCTCTGGCTGATTATAAAATATTTTCTTATTTACTTGGAGTAAATAGAACTATTCATAGAAATACTTTACCAGAATCCAAAACTCAGAAAAAGTTTGTTAGCCTGATAGGTAGAATTGATAAATATAAAGGTATAGATATTTTTTTGGACATAATAGCAATGCTCGAAGATCAACTTGATTGTGAATTTCTTCTTGCTGGATATGGAGATTTATCACCGTATGACGAAAAAATCAAAAAATTAAAAAAATTAAATGTTGTTAATAGATTTCTTTCAGATGATGAAATGGATGAAATGCTATTATCATCTTATATATTAGTATTACCATACATTGATGCTTCGCAAAGTGGAATGATTCCAGTTGCATATTATAATGCTTGTCCTGTCTTAGTTTCTGATGTAGGTGGATTACCTGAAATGGTTAAACATGGGGAAACAGGGTTTATAAGTCCAACTGGAGAGGTGGATGTATTTACTGAATATGTTAAATTAGTGGTTTCTGATTCAGAAGTTAGAAATTCTCTATCAAAAAACGGGTTTGAATTTTATAGAAGTTATTTACTATGGGATAAAATTATCAGAGATGTTGCTTCTTACATTAATTCACTGTGATAAAAATTAACATAATGTGGATTTAGATTAAAAGTGCGATCGCCAAAATTGTGCAGCGAATTTCATGCGGTTAGAATCACCACCCAATACAAAAATTGCTTGAGGTACAGGGGCAGGGTAAAAGGCGATCGCTATTCTCAGGGGAATAACACTAGATAAGCCAAAGGCGATCGCTAAAAGGAGACACACTAATCTATACTGGCTTTTTCTAAACATACTACCCATGGCGAACTGCTTGCAGCAGCACTTAGGCGATCGCTATCCTCACAAATTATAGTAGATAAACCAAGGGCGATCGCTAAAACCAGCCATACTAATCTATACTTGCCCTTTCTAAAAATACTACTCATAGCGATCGCGTCAGCAGTTCGCCATTGAAATCTCACTAACAACTGCTCACGAGATAAATTACCTTACCTATCCTCAAACTTTCTTTTCCTGTGCTAAAGTCAAAACCTGCACATACAGCGGGTCTGAAATTCTCATTCCCTGTGCTTGCATCTCATTTAAAACATCCTTAACACTAGCCAACACACCCTATAGTGTACAAATTGTATAGGTTAACAGAAGAGGAGATTAAGATAATTCAGGATAGTATAAAACAGAAATAATTGGCGATCGCTATAATAAAACTAGACTAATTAACTTGTAACTTATCATGGAAAACATTACCATTCAAGTTGACCCAGAAATTGCCAAAGCGTACCGAGAAGCAGAGCCACAAAAACAGCAAAAAATCCAAATATTTCTCAACATAATGCTGCAAAAAGCAGTCAGTCAAAAACCACTCTTAGATATCATGGAAGAAGCGAGTCAACAAGCCATTGCTAACGGAATGACCCCAGAAATATTAGAATCTATTCTCAAGGATGAAAACTAACCGTATCGTAATTGATACAAATGTAATTGTTAGTGCATTAATCTTCTCTAAATCTACCACAATGCAAGCTCTTAGAGAAGCCAAACAAAACGGAGTAGTTTTAATTTCTGTGGAAATTTTATCAGAATTAATTGATGTACTCAGTCGTCCAAAATTTGACCGCTATCTATCGAGAGAAATTCGTGAAGACTTTTTAGCCAGTTTAGCCAGAGAAACAGAATTAATCACAATTAATGAAACAATTGATATTTGTCGAGATCCTAAAGATAATAAATTCTTAGAATTAGCCATTTCTGGAAATGCCACTCATATTATCACAGGAGACAAAGACTTATTAGAACTGCATCCTTTTCGAGATATCTTGATTGTTACACCGAGTCAGTTTTTAGATAGTTTATCTTCAGACCCGCACCAGAAATTCTGACTTGTCACCGGCTGAAGGTACAGCAAGATGTGTAACCACAATCCCTTGACTACTAAGGACAATAGTAGCGAACTGCTTGCAGCAGTGCTTACGCGATCGCTATCCTCACAAATTATAGCAGATAAACCAACGGCGATCGCTAAAACCAGCCATACTAATCTATACTTGCCCTTTCTAAAAATACTACTCATAGCGATCGCATGAGCGCTACTGCAAGCAGTTTGCTATCCTCTTTTGTGCGATCTTTGCAAGAGCGATAGCGAAGCGCACCGAAGGTATGACTATGAGATAAAATAGAATCAACCAAGTATTTTGTCTTTCTATAAAACCGAGGTAAACATGACTTATTTAGAACTACATCAAAAAATTGAACAACAGATATCCCAACTAGCACCAGAACAGCTTTCCTTAGTCAGTGATTTTATTGACTATATTCAGGAAAAAAGCACCGTAAATCAACGCCCATTACGTCGTATTTCTCCCATTAAGCGAGGTAAAAAAGCAGGTGATTTACTACATTATACTGGAACTTGGCATGGTGATGATTTGGAAGATTGTCTGCGTTTAGTTGAAGAAACTCGTTCTCAAACGCAGTTTTAATTTTTGTCACTATGTCTTATTTGCTCGATACTAATCACTGTAGCTACATTATTAATGGTAATCCTCAAGTTACCGATACCTTAAAATCTTGCTCGTCTGTTACCATTAGCACTAGCATTATCACTTATGCAGAACTGCTATATATGACTGAAAAATCAGCACTAAAATCTCAAAATTTAGGTGCAGTTCAGGTTTTTTTGTCCGACGTTGATTTATATTTTCTTGATGAAGAAACTGCCATTATTTACAGTCGTCTAAAATCATCGGTTTTTAATTATTTTGCTCCCCAAGAGAAAAGCAAACACAGATTTTTTTTAGTGTGACACTTGCATAAGTCCTATAGATAACTGGTTTATGGGGAGAAGATTCAGACTTCCTCATTGTTTCCAAGGCTTTGATTACTATTTAATTTATTAAAGTACATTTCGGCAAGTTTGTCTACATCTGGCTAGAATTTACAGCACTTTCTGGTGTTATGAGGTACACCACGGGCGGGCAAGATGCCCACCCCACAAGAGTTTTATTATTAAAATTTGTACCTCATAGCAATGGAATCTGCTGTAAGTTACAGTTTCAAACCTGCAACACAAAAATTACCCGGTATACGGCAGTTTGGTGAAAAGCGATCGCGTAAGTGCCGCAGAATTAGAAAGAGAGATAGATGAGATAGTGTATAAATTGTATGGGTTAACAGAAGAGGAGATTAAGATAATTCAGGTCAGGTATAGTGTAAAACAGAAATAACTGGCGATCGCTATCATAAAACTAGACTAATTAACTTGTAACTTATCATGGAAAACATTACCATTCAAGTTGATCCAGAAATTGCCAAAGCGTACCGAGAAGCAGAACCAGAAAAACAGCAAAAAATCCAAATATTTCTCAACATAATGCTGCAAAAAGCAGTCAGTCAAAAACCACTCTTAGATATCATGGAAGAAGCGAGTCAACAAGCCGTTGCTAACGGAATGACCCCAGATACGCTTTTGATCTCCTAATAAGAGTCATATAATATTAATCATGGCGATCGCTCTAACAACCTAATATAGAGATATAGTCAACACGGCTTAACCTAATCACTTACGATATTCTTAACATTAGGGTAATCTTAAACCCTAAAATTATAAGAGAAAACTATTGTATTTGAAGTAACCGAAATACCGTTGTTGCTTGAGTGAGATACAAAAACCACATCTGTTGCCAACCCTCAATATAACCCCTCTCAGCAGTGCTTATGCGAGATGCTTGCAGTAGTACCTTGCGATCGCTAATGTAGTAAAATGTAAATAAGCATGAAGACCGATAAGCTATTTTACCGCATATTTCTCAATCAACCAGGTCTTCTCGCCGAACTCCTCCCCGGTATCCCCCCAGATTGTCAATTCGATTACTCAGCACCAGTCATTAAAGAACAGGAATTTCGCCATGATGGGATTTTAACCCCCGTAGAAAATGACCCTAACCTCCCCCTAGTCTTTCTAGAAGCGCAAATGCAACCAGATACAGACTTTTATGGACGCTACTTTGCAGAAATTTACCTTTATCTTAAACAGTATAAAATTATCAGACCCTGGCGAGGATTGCTAATTCTCAAATCCCGTCGTCATGACCTGGGTTCAGAAATTCCTTACCAATACCAGTTAGATAACCAAGTCCGAAGACTTTACCTACAAGACTTACTACATCAAAATCCCCTAAGTCCCAATTTAGCATTACTGCAACTGATTATCCTCCCGAAAACAAAAACCGTTCAAGCCGCTCAAAACCTACTAGAAAGTAGTAAAGGTCAAGCAGAATTTAGACAAAAACTTGATTTAGTTGAAGCTATACTGGTAAACAAATTCCCTAACCTGAGTTTGGAGGAAATATTAAAAATGTTAGACCTAAAAACCGCTGATATTACTCAAACCCGTTTTTATCGAGATGTTTTCCAATTAGGTAGACAAGAGGGTGAGCAAAAAGGTAGACTCGAAGGTGAGCAGGAAGGGGAAGCAAAACTGATTATCCGTCAGTTAAAACATCGTTTTGGAGTAATGACCCCAAATCAAGAAACCCAAATTCGCACTTTATCCGTTCCCATGCTGGAAGCATTAGGAGAAGTCCTCCTTGATTTTATCAACCCCACAGACCTAGATACTTGGTTAAGTAACCAGGAGAATCTGAAGTGATAATCGACCTTGCTGAATTGAATAAGGATTTTAACTTGATCCAGGCAGGAAACTGATTTCTCCCTCCGAAATCTATTGAAATCGGGCTAACAACTGCTCACGAGATAAACTAGACAACTGCAACAGCAAGGTAGTATATTCGTGAGGTGTTATATTTAATACAGGTTGAACAACTGCCGCTAATTGCTCGTCTATAAAGCCAAATCGCGCTAAAAGCAGGTTTTCTACTATTTGCCGTCTTTCCTGTTCCTTGCCTATCTCCTTGCCTATTTCCTTACCGCGCTCTAAACCACGAAGCTCTGTTATCCGTTCCCACTCTAAATAAGCCGGTGTTAAATTCATTATTAACTCCCTATCTTCAACATCAATCTCATTGCTTATTTCCATAGTAATCTTCCAAGTCCCTAACAACTTTAAAATAGTATAGCGTTTTTTATCATCTTCGGGTAAAGCGATTACTTCATTAATTGCAGCTTGCTGAATTATTCCTTTACCTAAAATCCTCAACCAGAGAGTTTCTGGAGTATTCGCTAACTTATCAATCACAATTACTCCAGTCAGCAGTAATGGTGACGGAAAGTAAATACCTGGTAGCCAGTTTTCATCCTCACTAGCCATAAATTTATTCAGCAGTTTATCAGAAAACGCCGTAATACCCCATACCTCTAAAGGCAGGGCGTTTTCATTCTCCAAAATTGCGTTACCGAAGGTGAGCGAAGCTATCGCTAGAACCTTTTAATCATCAATATTTGGGCTTGTTTTTGATATTAATTAATCAAAAATTAGGAAAAAAAGGTTCTATTTCCCTGTGCAAAAGGGTTTTGAGAAAATGATTTTGCAATTTATCCCCGACTTTGAAAACCCCCTTCGGATAACCCGACTGGGAATTCATTCCCAGTCTTATAGCAGAAGTCATCTGAAGATGACTAAAAGAACTAGAAAATTTTTGAATTGGTAAAATTTTAAATCTCACCCGTGTTTAGTATAACACGAAAATTGCTTGAGTACGGCGGTTTGGTGAAAAGCGATTGCGTCCGTGCTGCTGCAAGAGCGATAGCGAAGCGCGACCTAGTAATCGCTTTCCTTTTGATTCACAAAATTCACTTGCCATATTCTTGACATTAGGCTAATCTTAAAGCCTAAAATTATCAGTAGGTAATCCAGTTATATCAGTCTGGAGAGCAAATAAATCACCAGAATAGAAACTCTTTTGAATTTCTTCCTCACTTAAACCAACTGAAGCTGTGGTAATATAAAGTGTTTGCAAATCTTGACCACCAAAGGTACAACTAGTGGGACGTTGTACTGGTAAGGGTATGCGTAAGGTTTCATCCCCAGTGGGATTATAACGAATTACGCACCAACCATCCCACATTGCTGACCAAATATTTCCTTCACTATCTACGGTCAGACCATCAGGATAAAAAGACTCACCTGTTAAATCAACAAAAATCTGACGGTTACTGATATTCCCTGTGGTAGAATCAAAATCATAAGCGTATATTTTTTGTTGAGCAGAATCAGTGAAGTAAAAAATCTTGTCATCTGGACTCCAACCCAAACCATTGGCAATTGTTAATCCTGTCTCCATCAAATGTAGTGATCCATCAGGATCATAACGATAAAGGCTACCCTGATTTTTTCCGGGACACATAGAACCAAACCAAAAACGACCTTGGCGATCGCATTTACCGTCATTGAAGCGATTTTCTGTCATATCCGCTTCAACTGATGTAATCGGGATTATTTGTCCTGTTTGAAGATACAAAAACGCTAATTGATGACGTTGTGCCATAATCAGTCTATCTTGATCTGCGATAGCAATCGCAGCGACGACATCCCCCACATCAAAAAAAAGATTCTTTCCGGTTGTGGGATCAAATTGATTTACTCTATGGTTATATATATCCACCCAATAAAGCAAACCTGTGGTGGAGTCCCAAACGGGTCCTTCACCCAAACGAGAACGTGCTGCTAAAACATTATTAAGTCGGTATTTTTCAGATTTAAGCAAATAATCCATCAAAATTTTCACCATTTCTCATAAGAATCGAACTATTGTCGTAGAGTTTCAAAAAAAAACAGATGAGATTAATCGCATTAGTATGTGAAATTGATAGTGCTGACCCTTCTAGGGTGAAACAGGAAGAAAAAGGGAATTTTTGTTAGCATTTTTTAGCTTGTTTGTATCTCTGTTCAGTCAATGGTAATACACCTAACTCTTAATTAGCTCTATTTTATCCGCTATCAAGATAAAAACTATTCATATTCCTACATTAGTATTTTTTATTAAAAAGTAATAGCTTTTAAAGCCGTCCCTACTATACATACTTGATCTAAATTCGTACCATTTAACTTCACAGCATCTACTTCCGCACAAAGTAAATTCGCTCCAGTTAAATCCGCTCCTGCTAAGTTAGCCCCCCGCAAATCAGCTTCTTCAAGATTCGCTTCATTCAATAAAGCCCCTCGCAAATCTGCACCGCTTAAATCTGCACATTTAAGATTAGCTGCTGCTAAATTAGCACCTCGTAAGTCTGCACATCGTAAATCACTACTTTGTAAATTTGCACTCATCAAATTAGCACCGCTTAAAAAAGCACCAGCTAAAGACGCATCATTCAGAACTGCTGCCATCAAGTTACTACCCCGCAGATTGCAACCACGTAAATCTGCACCAGTCAAATCAGCTTGCATTAAGTTTGCACCCATTAAATTCGCCCGCAGATCAGTTTGTTGCAGATTTGCACCCATTAAGTTTGCTCCAGCAAAATGGCCACCCTGCAATTGAGAACCAGTAAAGTTAGTCCCTACTAAATGCGCCCCTGTTAAATTTATCTTTCTGAGATCTAAGTGAGATAGATCCTCATCCTCTAAATTTGCGCCGGGAAGTTGTTTATTGTTGCTAATCATCCGTAAATTCCCCCTGGTGTTTTATATGATAAAATATCATCATTGCTTTTGCTGTGACTATCCCAACGAGAATCAAGTAACCACAGACCGCTACCAAATTTTGGTGTGATCACGGATAAATCAATTCCCTGTTGTAAGCCCATAACTAATAAAGTTAAGGTATCTACAAGTTTAGGATCAAAGCGGGTAGATTGTTGTTGACGACAATGATCTAAAGCTTGGAAAAATATTTGCCCTTGGTTTTGATCTAAGTATTTATAATGATGAACCTGTCCCACAAATTCCGCTACCAAGGACAAAACCCGTGACTCCAAAGGGATATCATCACCAGCTAAACCAGCAGGTTCACCACTGCCATTCCACCATTCAGTTTGATGGGTGATAATTTGCGCTATTGCCCGCAATCGTGGCATAATGCGTAATGCTTGCGCTCCTGGTACGAGAGGACAAGCCAGAGGACAACTAGGTGCTTTTTCTGGATTAGTTGTGGTTAAGTGACTGGGGGTAATCAAACTCTCAACGTTTTGCAGTGAACCTATTCGATGCAACAAAGCCGCAAGACGTAATCTTTTAATTTGCCATGCAGGTAGATCTAACAATTGTCCCATAGTTTCTACTACAGATGTTACCTCCGTTGTTACACCATGGTGATTGATATCTGCCAATTGCGCCATCCGTAAAAATGCTTGGATTTCATTAGAAACTAAGTTATGATCCAGGGATTTTCTATGGGATTCTGCGGGAATAGATAGGTTGTCCTGTCCTGTTTTTAGGTAATCAACAACACGAGCTACAACAGTGGCTATATCCGCCGATGAAGATATGTGTGTATGAATTGCTTCTTTATATTGAGTAAGTTTCAGTGCCAATTCGGGATGATAGTCTTTGATATGTGCGATCGCTAATTCTGCGGTTTCCTGGACTAATTCCGGCTCAAAAGTCCATAAACCATAGAATTTTCGCTCTAAATCTGAAGTTGGCAAGCCCTCACTGCCATAATCATCTGGGGATAACTCTTGACAAATTACCATAGCTGTGTAATCAGATGATAAAATCAGCAAATGCCATTCCTCAGCCACAGGATCATCTGTAGCCAATGCTACTAAATTAACATTACTTAACTGACTAGTGGGATGTTCAGCAAAACCAGCGTCAGCAGCCGCCATGATCACAACCTGTTGGCTGTGTTGGGCGATATCTGCATACCTGACTGCTTCTTCTAGATACCATTTACCCTCTTGAAAAGCCGCAATTACCAGGGGAGCATTATTCCTAGTTAAAATGTGGTCTTCTAAAGCATGACAGAGAGCAACCAAGGTATTTTTATAGTAAACGCCAAAATGAATTGGGCGTGAACTATGGCGGTGAGAAGCTTCTAATTGTTGGAGAATTGAACCTTGTAACATGAAATTAGATTTTTTTGAGCTTGAATAGTCCGTATAGCAAATCACCTGAACCTAAATTGACACTAACTGCTTTTCCAGTATAGGTGCAGAAAGTGCCGTTTCCAAATCAGCGCGTCCCAACTTGGACTCTAAAATATTCATCACTTCCCTGCCAAAATCGTTAGGATTTTGTCGCCAAGCTTGTAAACAGACTTCACCAAAGAAAGAACCCAGAGGTTCAGGATTCCATAAAAGCTTTTTAGCGGTCCAAGGCATTAAACTCATCGGATCATAACCCGGTTTCAGAATATCCTCTTGAAAAGCATATTCCTCTAAATGGGTGTGGGGTTGTAGTCCAATAAAGAAAATAGCGGGTTCAACTTTATCAACCCCAAAAATCCGTTCTAATTCCCTGTGATATGCTATAGTTTGCCTAATAGTTTCTGGACTTTCATCAATAACATTAAAAGAGTAATTAACAGAAACTACATCATTGAAACCGGCAGCTTTTAAATCACGACAATTTTGCAAAACAGTTCGTAAATTATAACCCATTCGCATTTTGCGGACAAGCTCTTGAGAACCGCTAGTAATACCGATTTCAAAATAATTCATGCCTGTTTTTACCATCAACTCACACAATTGTGGTGTTAAGTTGTCGGCTCTAATGTATGCTGCCCAATGAATATCTGACATTCCAGAATCAACAATTTTCTCAAGTAATTCTACAGCATCAGCGATAAACTTACGTGCAGGTATAAACTGAGCATCTGTAAACCAGAAATTACGGATACCACGATTGTATAATTGTCGAATTTCCGCCACGATTTCATCACTGGGATTAATGCGGACTTGTTTACCTTCAACTACAGTATAAACACAGTAACAGCAATTATGGGGACAACCCCGTTTAGTCTGCACACCAATGTAAAAGTCCTGTTCTTGTAGGTAATAGCTAAACTCCGGCCAAATAGTCTCAATGTAATCGTAATTACAAGCTGTTTTTTCTAGGGGTGTGGGTTGTTCATGAATTAAGCGTGGACGTGGTGCATTTTCTCCCACAATATAACAGCGTTCATTGCGGAAATCTTCACCATTCAACAGCTTTGTTAAAAGTGTTTCTCCCTCACCCACGGAAATAATTGTTCCTGTAGGTAAACTTTTACCCAACTGTTCATAGAATACACTCACCGCCCCACCACCCAAGACTACACGGGCTTGAGACTGATATTTTTGAGCGCGTTTCAAACCACCCTTAACCAATCCTAGGTTACGCCATAACTCTACATAATAAGCTATAAAAATTCTTAACCCGCCCAAAGCACCACGTAATTTGATAAATGGGTTTTTAGCGTAGTAAAATTCAAAAGCGTTTTGCAGAGGATTTCCGCCTCGCCCTCCTACTGGCGCGTAAATTTGAATATCTCGCCAAGAAAAGACTAGTAGTGTGGGTTTAAATTCATCAATACATTGGTCTAGAGCGGAAGTATAATCTACAGGCGGGACTGTACCTAAGTCAAAAATCCGTTGTTGTACATTGGGAAATAGTTTGTGAACATGATCTGAAAGATAGACAACCCCAATGGGAAAGATAGGGTTACAGGGAAGACGAACATAGAGAATTTTAGTTGGGTTCATACTGGGTTTAACTGCACTGCTTACCGTTGTTTAGGGAAAGATGAGTACCGCTCCAGCGGGAGTCAAAAGTCAAAGGTTGAAAGTTGAAAATTACATAATTCAATCAGAATTTTCCTTGACATTCTAGTGATTTCGTGATACTTTAAAAACTCAAAACTGGACTGCATAGAATTTGCTTATTATTTATAGAGGGCGGTTTATGAACAAAATTTTCATATACATTCACCATAACATTGAGTTGATGAATTGAGGAATAATTTCCTGCCGGGATTTATCAAAGGTAGATGTCACAGAGATATAGAGTCATAGGAGTGGATAAAAACCAGGGAGTAACAGTTGAAATTCCTAGCTAAAAAGAATTGACACCAGCTTTACCCCAGACAAAAGCTATATTTCTATACTATGACTGATTTTACCAGCAAAAGACAGATTTTTTTCCAAAAATTTCAGAAATTTTAGCAATGAGATCCAACTTTAGATATGATTAATGCAGAAAATCGCAGATGGTAGTCGCAGTTACAGTAACAGGGGATCGTCCAGTGTTAGGTTGTATATAACTAAAATAAAATTGTGGCGTAAATCAGCTTACCACCAGTTATGGCCCAGATATTAGATCCTCTACCACCGGAGCATTCGGGGAAAATCCTCTGCTGCTACGTTAATGCCACAAGTAAAATCCAGGTGGCTCGTATCTCCAATATTCCTAACTGGTACTTTGAAAGGGTGGTATTCCCCGGACAAAGACTAGTATTTGAAGTTCCTAAAGAAGCACAAATGGAAATTCACACAGGAATGATGGCCAGTGCTATTATATCAGATACCATTCCCTGCGATCGCCTCGTTGTCAATCAATCTAGTAGTGATGAGGAAGAAAATCACTCATCCCTAGAAACAAATATGACTAACAGTCATTCAGTGGGATCAGAAATTCATAGAAAAAATCTAGATACGACAAAACCTTTGCAAGTAGTTGAATAGACATCTGGAGGTAAAAATTCATAAATTATACAATTGTCACAAAAAATATAATTTTGGGTTGATAGCCAGAGTAACCTCAATTTTCTATAGCGTCTGGAAGTGAGGACTTTAGTCTTCACTCAGCTTTACTGCTTTTAATTTATATGATTATAGCGGGCAATATGCCCGCACCACAACATCCAGCCAGATTTATCCCCAGGAAGTGTCAAGGTGTTTCTGGAAATGTTTGCACCCTACTATCAGGACTGAGGACAACTCGTATTTTCAGGCTTTGTCCAGATTTATTACTAGAAACAAAAGGCTTACCAATTTCGGGAATACCGCTACTATCAATATATTCTCTAGCAGACGCATTTAAAGGTTCAATTCTTTCAATAGTTCCATTAACACCCAATGTTAAACTATACTCCAAGGTTTGATCTAGTCCAGCAGGAGGTTGCCAACGCTTATTTAGGTATTCTCTCGCTTCTGCAATTTGAGTTGTATCGAATAAAGTCTTATTATTACTAGCTTGTGTCTCTGAAGTATTCTTAGTTGCGGACCTTAATCTGCTAACTAAATTATCATTATTTTTAAGTACAGAATCCTGATTGAGATTAGTAATTCCTACAGTATCCTGCTTTAATTCCGTAATCTCCGAAGTAGAGATTGCCGGAGGAATATTACTAAAACTCTCATTATTAATACTGGCGATCGCCGATGGTAGTGTATAAACACTGGAAGGTACGGGACTTTTAATTGAGGGTAAATCCTGGGATTTAGTGCTATTAATTACAATTTTTCCAGATTTATCCGTATAATTAGGTATTTTATTTCTCAAAACCTGTGGAGTACCCGAACCAGAGAAACTATTAGGTGGTATAGTTAACACAGGTTGAGGCGATATTTTTGGTGCCACCGGGATAGTCCCATTAGCCAGGGAAAGCGGTGTTGGGGGTGTGCTATAATTAACAGTTGGTGATGTTAAAGGTGTTTTAGGAGCATTTAAATTGACTGGTGGTATAGGCAGGGCGTTGCTAAAAGAAATAGCAGGCTGTTCAATTTCAGGTTTTTCGGGGTTAGGAAAGTTATTTTTGGCTATTTTCTGTTGATTTTGGGGAATTTTCTGGGCATATTGCCAGGTAAATGGAGTTAAACTGGCAGCTACTACCAAAACTGCGGCTATGGGCAACCACTGAGGTAAAGTAGTAGTACTAGTTTCAGCGTTGACAGTTGGTAAGACCACCATATTACTAGATGAGTATTCATCTATTACCGTAGCCAAATCAAACAATTGTAGCAAACTTAACTCAATTACAGATCCCGATGTCTGGTTAGCAAGATCACCAAGAAAAAGTTTATGAGTCAAATTATGACTAGGTTCTAAATAAACTTCTGCTGCGGGTGTTTGGTCGTGAAGAGATGATAGAGTTGGAGTAGAAAGGATAGACTCTGGTTGTAATAAATCACTTAAATCTGCGGTAGATTCTTGGATAATTTTTTGGACGTAACTGGTTACAGTATCATATAAAACCTCTAACTGTTGATGATCACCCTGAATCAGAATTTGAGAGTCTGCCGACACTCCTGAGTGATCAAATTGTAACTGAAAACTGAGATCTTTAATGACATTTTTTTCTACCCAACGAGACAAAGGTGAATTTTGTGCGGAAATTTCCAGGGTACAAGTGGGGGCGGTATAGCGACGAATGACCGAATTTGATGAAAACATAACAAATTGCCAAGGAAAAGATAGAGAATTTCGGATTTTAAACTGAAAATCGCCAATTAAAGCTTATTTCGTGGAAATGTCTATTAATGCTAACCACAAACGCCGATGTCCGCCAGTGGCACTATAAAAAAGTAAATTTATTAACAGCTTTAGAGCTAACTTTGTAAGTAATTCTGCTGAAATTGTCACTTCTTCCTGCATACGCTCTTGGTAAGTATTACAAAAACCATCTATATAATCTCCTAATAGAGCAGTTTGGTGAGGTTTCTGGTTATTTGCTGTCATTTCTGCCAATAAATCTACAGCGCGACGAATTAATTCTTGATGTTGTTTGGCAAGATAACAAATAATTAATACGAATGATCGCGCTTCCTCAACATCTAACTTTTTCCGTCCCCCTTGGCCTTTGCGAAGAGGATTTGATTGACGTAATCGCCATAATGCCACCCGATCTGGTATTTTGGATTCTAAATTCAGGCTAACTGCGGCGGATAGCATGGCCTCTGAACCAATACCAGTTAGGGTTTCCAGCGCCAGTAACGTCAAGTCTAACTGAGTTTTGATATTTTCCCATTGTATTGTACTTGGGGCTGGGATTTGGGTTAAATCCTCCCAAGGTGATTTTGGGATAGCGGAATTAGCGGTTGAGTGTATAACTTTTAGCATATTTTGTCAGTTGTCAGTTATCAGTGGTCAGTGGTCAGTGGTCAGTGGTCATTCAACATCTAAATAGATTATTATTTCCTCCTGCTTTCCCTAGTTCCCTGAACTCTCTGAACCTCCTTGGTTCCCTGTTTTATATGTGAGCGACAGTAACACCACTACCGCCGTCAGCTTGTTCAGCCGGTTCGTAGTGAGTAACTCTGGGGTGTTGTTGCAAAAAAGCGTGAACCCCTTGCTTGAGTTTACCAGTACCGTGTCCATGAATAATCCATAGTCGTCCTGATGCTTCGGAAATGGCTTTGTCCAAGATATATTCAGCATCAGTTACTCTCTTTCCGCGCAAATCTATAGTATTTTTAGAAGTACGAATGGCTGGGGCTGGTGATGTTGGTATAATTACAGATGGGGTTATTTTAGGTTTAACTACTGATTCTGGTTTTTGTCCATCTAGTGACTCTATATCTTGTAGTTGTACGGTCATTTTCATCAGACCAAAGCGCACACTAAAATTGCCTTCAACGTCGGGAATTGTCAAAACTTCAGCAGTTTGACCTAATTTGGGAATACGCACGCGATCGCCCAATTTAGGCATGAAACCAGGTTGAATTTTGGGTGGAGGTGCAGGTTCATATTTTTGGGCAATTTGATTAATGCTGGCAGTGGCCTGTTGGGCATCTTGAGCGTTGGGTGTCCCTTGTTGTAAGCGGCGGATAACTTGAGCAATTTCCCCTTTTGCTTGGCTAATTGCTTGTTGAACGGCGATTTCCTGGGAAGCACGTAAATCTTTTTCTCTGGCTTCTAAAGCAGCTGCTTTGTCAGAAACTTCTTTATACAAGCGTTCCGCTTCACGTAATAATTTTTGGGCTTCTGCGGCTTTGGTTTCCTGGCTACGGCGTTGGGCTTCTAAACCCGCGATAACTTGATTTACTTCATCCGTAGCTTCCCCGACTTGGGTTTTCGCTTCTGCTACCACCTCTGGCTTTAACCCTAACCGTAAAGCAATACTCAGGGCGTTGGAACGTCCGGGAATACCCCACAACAAACGATAAGTTGGTGACAGGGTAGCTTCGTCAAATTCTACGGACGCATTTTCAAACCGAGGATCTTCGTATTTGAGGGCTTTAAGTTCGCCAAAGTGCGTACTAGCCATAGTTAATTGGGTATGATTAGCGAGATATTTGAGTAAAGCGATCGCTAACGCACTTCCCTCCGCTGGATCTGTACCTGCACCCACTTCATCAAGTAAAACCAGAGATTGGTAATTACTTGCTAAGGGGGAAAAATCATTTTCGCCAGGTTCTAATGCCTCTAAAATTCGACTAATGCGGCGAATATGTCCAGAAAAAGTGGATAAACTCTGTTGTAACGACTGTTCATCACCAATATCGGCTAAAATTTGCCTAAACCAAGGCATTTCCACCGGTTCACGGGCAGGAATAAATAAACCTACCTTGGCCATAACCGCCGCCAATCCCAAAGTTTTTAAAGTTACCGTTTTTCCCCCAGTATTTGGTCCTGTAATAGTGACTACCCGGATTTGAGGACTAATCAATAAATCTACTGGTACTACGGCATTTCCCTGTTCGTGCTGCTGTTGCCAAACTAACAACGGGTGGCGGAGACTTCGCAAGGTAATAATTTCATTTTCTTGAGGAATAACAAGGCGTGGCGGGTTAGCACCTATCCAGAAACTATAACGTGATTTGGCTACAGCTAGATCTAAAGTGGTGACAATGGCTAATAATCTTTCTAAATCTGGTGTAACTTCCGCTACCTTTTCCGTCAAAGTCCGGCGAATTGCTTCCGCTTCAGTTTGTTCTTTTTTAAGAATTTGACGTAGTTGATTACCCAATGGTACAACACTATTAGGTTCTATATATAGAGTTGCACCACTGGTAGAGGTATCGTGAACAATACCGGGAATTGCGTCCTTTTGCGGAGCTTTTACAGGTATAACAAAGCGATCGCCTCTTTGTGTAATTAACTGCTCTTGAACCGCTCCCGATTTTGCTTGGATAATATTTTGCAGTTTTTGGGTAATTTGGCCGCGAACTTTCCGCAATTCCCCCCGAATTTCTCCCATTTTCTGACTAGCACGGTCAGTAACTTGCCCACGTTCGTCAATACAACGGTGAATTTCCTGCTCTAATTCCGGGTAAGTCCGTAATTCTGAGACTAAATCGGTTAAAACCGGGATATTTTCCTGATTATCAATAACACGGCGTAAATTTCTTGCACCTGCTAGGGTAGTAGCGATCGCTAAAAGCTCCTCCCCTGGTAAAATACTTTGCAGTACAGCCCGTTCTAGGGAATCACCAATATCTTGTATACCCTCAAAAGATAATCCCGGATGTAAACGACTTTCCAATTCATAAACTTCTTTAGTTTGCGCTAATAACTGCTCACTTTCTGCCTGAGTTTCAGGAATGGGCAAGTTACGCGCAACTATAGACCCTAACTTAGTTGCCGCAAAGGTAGAAAGGTGCTGGCACAGTCGAGGCCACTCTAGTAATTCTAAGGTTTCAGATTGAATCAAGGTTTCAACAACTAATCTGAAATTATAGTAACAATTTTAGTTGCTCAAAGACTAGATTTTCCAGGATAAAATTTTTCATTTTTTTTTGTTACAAAAACGGTAACGCTGGCTAGATATTGCCACTTATACCGGATAATATGGGGAATACAGTCTCATAGCTACCTTAGCGTCTACCAAGTTCACCAATGAACAGAAAACCATATCTGATAGCAGTTACAGGGCTTGCTGTCTTATCTGTACAGGCTCTAGGATCACCGAGTGGGTTGGCTTTGACCCCAGCAAATCACTATTCTCAATCTATCATATCTCAAAATTCAGAAGAACAAACACGAATTAAAGTTTATCAAAAAGCCAGTCCCGCTGTAGTTTACATCAACACTGGTAAAACTTCTGGAAGTGGTTTTATCGTGAGTCAAGACGGATTAATTATTACCAATGCTCACGTTTTGGAAGATGCACCTGCAACCGTGACTGTAATTTTAGAAGACGGTAAACGACTTCCTGCTGACGTAATTGGCTTTGCTAAAAATGGTCTAGATTTAGCAGCCATTAAAATTCGTAATCAGAAGAATTTACCCACATTATCTTTAGCAAAATCAGCCCAAGTGGGACAGTCTGTATACGCTATTGGTAGTCCCTTTGGTTATGACAATCAAAATAATTTTACTGCTGGTGTTTTGAGCAATCTTGACGAACAAGATGGTATCATTAAACATGATGCTAGAATTAATCCTGGTAATTCAGGTGGTCCACTTCTCAATTCCCAAGCCCAAGTTATTGGCGTAAATACTGCTATTCGACTTGATAGAAATGGCAGTAATACTGGTATTAGTATTGCTATCCTGGTAAATAAAATACAACCTTTCTTAACAGCAATTCGTCAGGGAAATATTTCCCGTTTACGGCGCTAATAGTCTGTTGAAAATTGAGATTAGTATAGGCTTCTAGTCTATTTATTTGCAAGGGCAGGCAGGATGCCCACCCCACAGAAATTAAATGTCCCTTTCCCAAATTAGGAGATTCTTGTTCCTAGCTTCTAGTTTGTCTATCTGGGCAGGCAAGATGCCCACCCCACGGAAATTAAATGTCCCTTTCCCAAATTAGGAGATTTAAGAAATGATGAAATTAGCATTATTAACCACACTGTTTTTAACCACCACATTAGCATCTACTCCTGTTTTTGCCCAAGAGGATGCTAATAATCAAATTCGCTTTATCTGTTCTACAAGTCGTTACTCCGAAAATGGAAAGTCTGTTCCTACTACTTTTGTGTGGACACCGAATTTCCAAAAAGCAATAGTGACTTGGACATCTGTTTTAGGAGGAGTTAAACCACAACAACGTTGTAAAATAGTTTCTCAAAACTTCCAAACAGCTTTCAATAATGGCAGTCTTAATTACGTTACCAATGCTGTACAAAATGGTAATAAAGTAATTTGTTCTGTGAGTTCAATTGATGGTGGTTGTGATACTGTATTATTTACATTGCGACCTCAAGATAATTCTAGAACCGTTCTCAAACAGTTAAACAAACTCTGGTTTGGTAGTGTTACAACAGGACCTATTCAACAAAGTTCTGGTGGAGAAACCAAATATTACATTGATATTCGCCAATTCCTGAATACACCACCAGCAAATAAAATGCAATAATCAATAACCGTAGGGTGCGTTAGGTGCAAACCGTAACGCACCATAACCTATGACAATGCTTAAAAATCGTGCGTTACGCTGTCGCTAACACACCCTACAAGTGAAATTTTTTATCCAAATAATACTGATAAACCAAAAACACATGATAAAACGCTTATTTTTGACCCTCATTTGTACAGGTAGTTTGTTAATTGTTCCCCAACAATTATTACTAATTCCTGCTACCCAAGTCACCGCACAAGAAACCACACGAAAAGTATTAACAATAGAACAATTACAAAGTTTAGCTAAATCAATCACTGTCAAAATATTAACTAAAAATGGCAGTGCATCAGGAACTTTAATTGCCAAAAATGGTAATAATTACACTATTTTAACTAATGATCATGTAATCAATCCAGGGGAATCTTATCGCATTCAAACACCAGATGGAAAAATCTATCCTGCTACTGTCATTAAACAAAAACCCCCATCTTTAAAAAATCAAGATGTAGCTTTATTCCAGTTTCAATCAACAGTAAAATATACCATAGCCACTTTAGGAACTTCTGCAACTATAGCAGTAAATCAAAAAATTGTCGCAGCTGGATTTGTGAGTGATAGTGCTAAATTGGTTTTCACTCAAGGAGAAATTTCTCTATTACCAGATAAAAGTTTTCAAGGAGGTTATCGCATTGGTTATAGTAACAAAATTCAACCGGGAATGAGTGGCGGACCAATATTAAATTATCAAGGTGAAGTTATTGGTATTAATGCTATTCACGCCTATCCTATTTCTGATAAAATATATACTTACATTGATAATAGTAAACCCACTGTAGCCGAACGTCAGCAAATGCGTCAATATAGTTGGGGTTTACCAATTTACACCGTCGCTAAGATAGTCCCGGAATTTGTGGCTAAATCACCTACAAGAGGGGATAAATCAGTTTTGAGAGACAAAAAAGGTTTAATCAAAAATATTGACCAAATTGCCCAAGAAATTACGGTTTTAATTGCTAATGCTAACCCCACAGATATCGGTTCTGGGGTGATTATTGCCCAAAAAGGTGATACTTATTATGTGTTGACTGCGGATCATGTTATCTGGAATCGTGGTAAAGAAAAATTAAAAGAGAAGTTAGAAATAGTCGCACCGGATAATCAAAGATATGCTATAAATGTCAGCAATGCGAAAAGAATGCCGGGAGTTGATTTAGCCGTTGTTCAATTTACCAGTAATCAAAAATATCAAGTTGCAACTTTAGCAAATTATAGTTTAAATTTTAGTTTAAATACTAAAGGTCAAAAAGTGTTTGTTTCTGGTTTTCCTGGTAATAAACAACAAAATCAAAACAAACCTCATCGGATTTTGACGGCGGGAATTTTGAGCCAAC
>JBJUHT010000171.1:0-2725 GCA_046070105.1 Dolichospermum sp. | reverse complement strand
CCATGATTACCCAAAAACATTTTCAAGAATGGCTTGATAGTGGCGTTGACCCGGAAATTATCGCTCTTAATGTCAAGTCACTGGACGGCGACGTTGCTCATGAATATCTTTTAGATGTAGCGATTGCCAAGCTGGGAGACGGCAAACAAACACCCCACAGCAGCAAATACACAACTTCAGAAGTAGTCCGTTTGTTGAAGCGTTATGCTCACACCCTAGCCGGTGGTTGGTGGTGTTCCGGCATTGACCCATTAAATAATTATGAGTCAATGCAATGGGGATGTTTTAAACCAGATTTCCCCCGTCTTGACCCCAAGAAAAATAAACCCATCAAGTACGAACACCCCGCCGGCGTTGCGACCCGTGCATTTTTCCTGCGAGTGCCTATTCATATTTGGCAGATGATCAGCGATAAATACGGCGTGCCTATTGGGGACTGTAAGGAATTTTGGGAGTGGGTTCTCAATCATAATATCCCCATCGCCATCACTGAGGGTGCTAAAAAAGCGGCCGCGCTATTGTCAGTGGGGATTGTCGGCATAGGCCTGCCAGGAATCAACAGTGGCTATAGGAAAATTGATAATGTAGGAAGATTTTTGATTGCTGATCTAGCGTCAATTACTAAAATTCCTAGAAAAATCACAGTTTGTTTTGACAATGATTCAAAAATCACAACCAAGATCAATGTAGAGCGAGCTACAAACACATTAGGAAAACTTTTAAAACATTCACAAACAAAAGTTAAAAACCAGGTTTATGTTGCGAATTGGCTATATCCAGAGAAAGGAATTGATGACGTATTAGTAGCTTATGGTTCAGAAGCTGTTAATAGAATTTTTGATAATGCGATCACATTATCGAGATATAATTGCCAAAAATTTTATCAAATATCTAAGCCTATCAATGTATCATTAAATCAGAGATACTTAGGTGATATTTTTGAAGGAGTAACTAGCAGGATTGTAGCGGTAAAATCTCCCAAAGGTACAGGTAAAACTGAATCTTTAATCACTCAGGTGTCGTCGTTAATCGCTAACGGCCATAAGGTGTTTTTAGCATCTCATAGAGTCCAATTGTGCCAAGAAATTTGCAGACGCTTAAAGATACCGTATGTTGATGATTTGAAAAATAACAGTAATGGCTATGGATTTGTAATTGACAGCTTTCATGGTAAGGGAAAATGTCAATCTGACATTGAAAATGATTATTCTTTTTTAATTAATGACTACGTTGTTATCATTGATGAGGTAGAGCAGTTTTTATGGCATTTATTTGATTCCTCAACGGAAGTCAAGAAGCACCGCTGCGAAGTTATCAAACAATTTGAACTGTTAATTAAAAATGCAAATCAAGTCTATATATTGGATGCTGATTTAACAGATGCAAGCATTGATTACATTAAGTCTATTTCTGACTCTGATGATGATGATATTTTTATCATTAAGAATGACTATAAATCTAATGGGTACAAGGCTTTTATTCATCAGTCTCCTGAAGCTGTAATTAGTGCTATGTTATCAGCAATAGAAAATGATAAAAAAGTTTTAGTTTGTACCGATGGTCAAAAATTAAAATCAAAATACTCTACTCAGAATATTGAGAAATTAATTAATAAAAAATATCCGCACAAGAAAATATTAATTGTTGACTCTCACACAATATCCGATCCTAGTAATATCGCATACGGATGTGTCACACAATTAAACAGCATGATTAATCAATTTGATGTTGTTATTTGTTCACCCTCGGTAGGAACAGGAATATCAATAGATATTAAAGGATATGTTGATGTTGTATACGGAATTTTTCAAGGCGTACAAGGGGAAAATGCTGTAAGACAGCAATTAATGAGACTCAGGGATAATTGTGATCGCCATTTATACATCTCAAAGACAGGTATGAATTTCACAGGAGACGGATCGACTTCTTTGTATATGTTATCCGATTGTCAGCATAAACAATTTAAAAACCATCTTCAAATGTTAAGAAATAATGGATTTGAATTAGATGAAAGTGGCATTAATAGCAACGATAAAGCTCTTAATTGCTACTTAAAAATGAGTTGTAGGATTAATAATGAAATGGCGGATTATGCCAAAATCATCATTGATAATTTACTTTTGGAAGGAAATGAAATTATCAATTTGGGAGAAGAAAATAACGGCGATTTAAAAGCAGAAATTAAAGAAAACAAAGATACAAATTATAAACATGAGAGAGAACAAATAGCAGCAATTGATATAGATGATCTTGATGATAACTCTTATGAACAGTTAGCAAATCAAAAAGCTAAAACGATTGCAGATAAGCATAGAGAGAAGAAATACTCAATTAAAAAACGCTATCAGGTAGAAATTACTCCTGATTTAATTTTGTTTGATGATGATGGATATTACCCCCAACTGAGACTGCATTATTTCTTAACTTTAGGGAATCAATTTGTACCCGATAAAGACAAGAAAAATGCAGAGTCAATCAAAAATTCTAACATGGTATTTTTACCCGATTTTAATAGAAGTCAGTTAGGATTGAAAGTGTGCATACTAAAATCTTTGGGGATTGATCAGCTGATCGAGCGATCGCAGCACGAGATATTCCATGATGAAAGTCAGATCATTATTGATATTGCCAATAATGCAAGAACCAACTTAAACGACATAACTAAGCATATAGGCAAACTAAGTCCTGATATGACAAATATTAGCTTGGTTAGGAAGATATTAAA
>JBJUHT010000170.1:0-4841 GCA_046070105.1 Dolichospermum sp. | reverse complement strand
CTGACAACTGACAACTGACAACTGACAACTGACAACTGACAACTGACAACTGACAACTGACAACGAACAACTGACAACTGACAACGAACAACTGACAACTGACAACGAACAACTGACAACTAACAACTGACAACTGACAACTGACAACTGACAACTGACAACTGACAACTGACAACTGACAACTAACAACTGACAACTAACAACTGACAACTGACAACTGACAAATTTATTTTATGTGGTTAACTTTGTGTGCTGTAGTGGTTTTATTAGCTTACTTATTTGGTTCTTTTCCCACTGGATATCTAACGGGTAAGCTATTAAAAGGCATTGATATTAGAGAAGTTGGTTCTGGTTCAACTGGTGCAACTAATGTTTTACGCACTTTGGGTAAAGGTCCAGGGGCATTTGTCCTATTAATTGATGCTTTGAAGGGAGTATTAGCAATAAATCTAGTTTACGCTTTATTTAAAATTGCCCCTGTTGATAATTTAATACCAATACCACCAACTGTAAATATCGAAATTTGGCAACCTTACTTAGTCACTTTAGCTGGGTTAGCTGCCCTTTTAGGACATAGTAAATCAGTCTTTCTCGGTTTTACAGGTGGTAAGTCTGTAGCTACTGGTGTGGGAATTTTATTAGCTATAAATTGGCAAGTAGGACTATCAACATTGGCAGTTTTTACCGTCGTTATTGCTATTTCTAGAATTGTTTCTTTAAGTTCTATTTCTGGTGCTGTAGCCGTTTCTATTTTGATGATCATTTTTCATCAACCTTTAGCCTACATTATTCTCGGTCTTGCTGGAGGTTTATATATAATTATCCGTCATCGCAGTAATATTGAGCGATTAATTGCGGGTACAGAACCGAAAATTGGCCAGAAAGTAGAAACACAAACCCAACAAACTAGTTAGGGTCTGCGGAGAAAGTGATCATGGTCTTTTGCCTTTAATCCTTAATAGTCAATTACCATAAGATTTCCAAAAGAAATATTTTGATAGTGTTTATAATAACCACTCCAAAATTGCCAGAAGGTATTTCCGTATTTAGGGTGATCACCTCCGTCACAAGGATAAACATCACAAGGATAAATTAGGTGTCCTTTCTCAATAAAACAGGCTTCAGCTATAAATAAATTATTCTTGTCTGTTTTTTTTGGTCCTATACCACGAAATACACTCCAACCATGATTATTAACTAGAGGGCTACTATTATGCCAAATGTAGTACCTATAGGTTGTTCCTGCGATAATTCCCCAAGCGTTGGGGTCGAGGTTCATGTCTTTAGCCATTTGTCGAACAATAGCAGGATTCATATAATTATCTTTACAGGTTTGGTCGACGGATTGGTAAGCAGTATTTAACATTTGTTGTATCTCTTCGTTATTCATCTCCCAAATCAAAGCTTCAATAATGTCCCTAGAGACACCAAAAACATCAGATACTACATCAATTATATTATCAATTGTTGGTTCAGGTACGGTAAAAAATATTCCTAAATCTAAATTTAGTTTCAGCCCGTCCTTGATTATATCCCACCAGTGACTAAAATTTGCCACCGATTTACCGGGTCTATATACTCCTTCAAAGCTACCTGTGGGAGAATAGGGTAAATTATATTCCCAACAACTAGGACGGCCATCATGCCAGGGATCTTTTGTGCCACAATCATGATGAACTCGCACGTGCAAATCATGTTTGTTAAAATTATGAAAATGGAATTGCCATTCAAATTGGTCGGCCATAATTGTGATTAATCAAGTTGCTAGTTATTGAGTTGGGGCTACTAATGAGTGACAAGTTGTCGGTCGTTAATAAATAATTTCACTATCTAATATTGTCAATTATTTAACTAACTATTCATCCCTCTATCCTGAAAAAATTGATCAGAATTAAAGTCACGACTCCAAAAGTTCCAGAACGTATTCCCGTGTTTGGGGTAATCAGTATCATCACAGGGATAAATTAATCGTCCCTTGTGAATAAAACAGCTTTCAGCAATCAACAAGCGGTGTTTTGCTTTGTCTCCCCAAGACCGAAATACACTCCAACCGTGGTTATTAATAATGGGACTATTGCTATTCCAGATGTAGTCCCTGTAGGTTTTTCCACTAATTATACCCCAGGACTGGGGATTTAAATTCATATCTTTAGCCATTTGACGAATAACGGTCGGATTCATCAGATTATCTATACAAGTTTTATCAACAGATTTGTGACAGCTATGGAGTATTTTTTCTATCTCTTCTTTACTCATCTTTTTCAGACAAGCTTCAACCACGTCCTCGTCCACGCCAAAAACATGAGAAATTGTCTCTATCAGATCATCGCTTTTTGGTGACTCTACAACAAAGAATATTCCTAAATCCCCAATTAATTTCAGTCCGTTTTTAATTACAGGCCACCACCTATTAAAGTCTACTACGTAATTAGCGGGTTTATATAAACCTTCAGCCCTCCCTGTAGGACAATAGGGTACTTGGTATTGCCAATAAGTACAATTCCTATGTTCCTGAGATGTTAATGCACAACTCGTGTGACGCACCCGGACTTGCATTTCATTTTTATTAAAGTTACGAAAATCAAATTGCCATTCAAATTGGTTGGACATGATTCCAGTTATCCTTGTGATAAAAAAGTCTGTTTGTTAAGTCTCCATGCCAACTATATGGTTAGTTGACGATCATGAACATTCCAAAGTTCCCACTTTTTTGTAGGTCAAAAAAAGTCATTATTAGGGGTATAATTGCCTTTATCTGGTTAATACTCACTCAAACTACATTTCTCATTAAATTACTCGGCTTTTCTTCTAAGCCATTCAAAAATAGGGAATTAAGGAGTATTATCAGGTTTAATTCATAGCATTCCTTGGTCTATTTATATTTATTTGCATCCATTGGTGTTTAATTATTTTTGCCTGTACTTGTTATGAGAAGTGCTATATTTGAGTTCGGCAATGTTAATCATGCTATAT
This sequence comes from Dolichospermum sp., assembly GCA_046070105.1. GTDB lineage: Bacteria > Cyanobacteriota > Cyanobacteriia > Cyanobacteriales > Nostocaceae > Dolichospermum. The sequence goes on along the minus strand of JBJUHT010000170.1, from coordinate 1,868 downwards.
TGATGACGAAATATTAAAAAATATTGTATTTTGTGTAAAAACCCCAGTCCAAAGGGCAAGGCCACCTAAAAGTCCGTGATAGGATACTTTGGGAAAATATTATAATTGGGAGAAAACCTTTGACACTACGGGTTGCTGTTGTTGGTTCTGGACCTGCGGGTTCATGCACTGCTGAAACACTAGCGAAAGCTGGAATCGAAACATACTTGTTTGAGCGGAAATTAGATAACGCCAAACCTTGTGGGGGTGCTATTCCCCTGTGTATGGTGAATGAGTTCGATTTACCACCAGAAATCATTGACCGTCGGGTACGGAAAATGAAAATGATTTCACCCTCTAATCGTGAGGTTGATATCAATTTGATAAATGAAGATGAATATATAGGAATGTGCCGCCGAGAAGTGCTAGATGGTTTTTTGCGAAACCGGGCGGCCAAATTAGGGGCGAATTTAATTAACGCCACTGTTCATAAAGTTGATATTCCTGGGAACAATACCGACCCCTATACCATCCATTATGTTGACCATACAGGAGACGGGTCCGAGGGCGTGACTAAAAGCCTCAAGGTGGATTTAATCGTTGGTGCGGACGGCGCAAATTCCCGCATTGCTAAGGATATGGGTGCTGGAGATTATAATTATGCGATCGCTTTCCAAGAACGCATTCGTCTCCCCCAAGATAAAATGGCCTATTATAATGACTTGGCGGAAATGTACGTTGGTGACGACGTTTCTACCGACTTCTACGCTTGGGTATTTCCCAAATATGATCACGTAGCGGTAGGTACTGGCACAATGCAAATTAACAAAGCCAGTATTAAACAATTACAAGCAGGTATTCGCGCCCGTGCTTCCGAAAAACTAGCCGGTGGTAAAATCATCAAAGTAGAAGCCCACCCCATACCCGAACATCCCCGTCCCCGTCGCGTTGTCGGACGCATTGCTTTAGTAGGAGACGCTGCTGGTTATGTCACTAAATCCTCTGGTGAAGGTATTTATTTTGCGGCCAAATCTGGCAGAATGTGTGCAGAAACCATTGTCGAAACTTCCAACAATGGAGCGCGAATTCCCACAGAACGAGATTTAAAACTTTACCTCAAACGTTGGGATAAGAAATACGGACTCACTTATAAAGTATTAGACATTCTACAAACCGTCTTCTATCGTTCCGATGCTACCCGGGAAGCATTTGTAGAAATGTGTGATGATATGGACGTACAAAAGCTAACTTTTGACAGTTATCTTTATAAAACCGTAGTCCCCGCTAACCCCTTTACCCAATTAAAAATTACCGCCAAAACCATTGGTAGTTTAATTCGTGGTAACGCCCTTGCACCCTAAATACACAAAAAAAGAGGCCAGAAATAAATTTCTGACCTCTTTTTTTCGGGTTACATATTACAGCACTTACCGATAAGTGGATACAAAATCACCCCACCCCCAACCCCCTCCAATATCAAAAGTTTATCCTTTTCTTCCCCCCGCAGCGGGGGGATTGAGGGGGGTGCGAGGAGGGGGCTAAGATGTACCTTATATGATTGGAAATCGCTGTAAAAAACTTTCATCACTCCACAAGGTTCAATTGGCAAAGTTTGGATGGTAACTCACCAAACATTTCCTGATAATGCTTAACAAAATATGTAGCATTCCGAAATCCCCACTCCTGAGCTACCTCCATCACTGTTTTTTTATTCGGGTCAGGATTCATTAAAGCGCGGCGTACCCCATTGAGTCGTTGAATTTTAATATAGGCCATGGGACTGATACCAAAAACTTCCTGAAACCCACAAGATAAGGCAGTACTGCTAGTTTCTAATTCGTTGCATAGTTTTTGTAATGTCAGAGGTTTATCTTGATAAGAGTTAGAAA
>JBJUHT010000169.1:0-4313 GCA_046070105.1 Dolichospermum sp. | reverse complement strand
ATGGATATGAGTTTTGCTAACCAAGCCTTAGCTGTGGAATATTTGGTTAAGAATAAGGGTAAGTTAGAGCCTGGTTTGTATTCTATTCCTACTGAGGTTGATCAGGAAATTGCCCGTTTGAAGTTGCAAGCGTTGGGTATTTACATTGATAGTTTGACTGCTGATCAGATTGAGTATATCAATTCTTGGCAGTCTGGAACTTAATTAGTTGATTTTTTGGGATAGGCGTTTTGCTTATCCCTTTTTTTAATGAACCACGAAGGAGCGAAGAACACGAAGGAAGAAAAGACGAGTAGGTATAATAAGATGGAAAGTGAAAGAAATCATCTAATATTATTTACGTTCTTACCTTCTAAAAGATTAACCAAAGTATGTACTTTTTCAAAAACTTCATCATAAGTAACAATTTCTACACCTTGGAAATTGTAGCGTTGAAGTTCAAAAGATCGCTTTTTATCACTATTAGATAGTTCAGAATTTGAATTACCAGCAATTAGTATACAGCGAGGGTTAAAGACATCAAAGGATTTATCATCAGAATTAACTAAACTATGATAATTCTTAATCAAAGAATCTCGATTTCTCAATAATTGACTTACAGCACCAGATATTTCACTAGAAATTCCATAATCTCCAGACCTATATTCACTTCCTAAAAGTTGTGTCTTAGGAGTTTTAATTTCTATCAATGCTGTATTCTGTGTTAATTTATTTACCATAATAAAATCAATCACTTTACCACCACTATTATTTATTCCTTTTCCACCTACATAAGCTTTAGAACCTAGTATAGTTACTGGTGTAGAAAAGACCTGTCCAAGTATAACTGAGTTTTCCTCAAAAAATTTATGCCAAAATTCCTCTGAGGAAGTATTTTTATTATCTTTCCATGTTTCAAGAATATTTTTAAGATTATCTACAGCTACTATTATGTTAAGTAATTTTAGAACTTCAGTGTCTCGTTCATTTTCTGGTTTATGTTCCACAATATCTACTATGATTTTTGATATTTCTCTTGATGTAACCAGTAAATCCAAAATTCGATTGAATGCATTTGGAGAATTAGCTTTTTTGAGTAATTCGTTTATTATATTATTAATATTTCCAGATGGATTTATTCTGTCTCTATGTATTTCTAATGCTTCCCAAGTATGATTAGTATTTTCAGTATTTTCTATAAATACTTGCCTAAATACACTTTTAGTATTACTTTTACGATGTACTTCAAATTTCTTTGATATATCAGTCGCAGCTTTGTTTACACTATCAGATATATAGTTTAATACAGGAATAAAGCATTTACACTTCCTATCTAACTCATTGCTATTTTTATTTAGTGTTAAATTATCCAGTAAAAGTAATTCTATACATTGGTGTTTTTTAGTTTGAAAGGGAGGATTTGTGATCACACAATCAAATTGATTAATTCCGTCATTTAAAATTTTATTATCAATAGTGGAGTTTACAGAAACTATTAATTTAGTCCATGCTATTGCAACATTAATTCTGTCTTTCTTTTTGAAATTATCCTGAATTACTTGATAATCTTGAGCGTACAAAAGTGCAATAGCATAAGCCCGTTTAATTAAACATTTATCTGATTCACTGAGTTGATTATTTCTCTCAGATTCACTTTGCTGATTATCTGAATGATCAGAAAATAGGGATAACTGAGATTCTTTTTGAGTTTCTGTAAATTTACCACTAATAATTTCTAATAATTTTTCATGTTTTAATTCTTGCATAGCGATTAACTCACCTTGTAATTCTAGAGGTGCGTAATCAACGGGGGGAATAGTATTATTTTCCATATTCATACATTTTTTTCCTTTACTTTTACATCAAGATTCAGTATATCATATATCACTCAATGACTACAAACTGATAGTTATGTAGGTTGAGGAACGAAATCCAACATCTTTATAATCTAATTGCGTTGGGTTGCGATTCGCTTAACCCAACCTACGAAAATAAAAGATTGAAACTATTATACCTGACATCAATTAAAATTGCTAGTATTTCCACCCATCAAACAGGAGATTATTTTATAGAAACAATAAATTATCCTGAATTAGTCAAAACAGTATTAACAAAACACACAGAAAATTATTTAACCAAAGTAACAGAACTACAATTAATATTATATCATCCCAGAAATTATTATAAAATAGGATACAAATTAATGTAAAATAATGATAAAATCAAGTAATGTCAAAAAACCGTAAATTACTAGAGAAAGGAAAACTAAAAATGGAAAGTTTAAGACTGCGATCCCGTATCGGTAAAGATGGACTATTAAAAATTCATTTACCACAGGCTAAAGAAGGAACTGAATTTGATATTATTGTTATTTATGAAAAAGCCGTACCAAAAGAAGAAACGGCCATAGAACAAACCATGAAATTGAGTGATTTTTATGGTTGTATCCAAGATGAAACATTTATTAGACATCCACAATTAGAACAACCTGAAAGAGAAACATTCTGATGATTTACCTATTAGACACCAACACCTGTATTATTTATCTTAAAGTATAAAATTATTCCTATGCCAGCTAGAGATATTTACCATAATTCCGTGAGAAACGCCCTAGAAAAAGATAATTGGCAAATCACCAAAGATCCATTTATTATACAATGGGGTATAAGAGATTTATATATAGACTTAGGTGCAGAAAAACTCATAGCAGCCGAAAAAACAGGACAGAAAATAGCAGTCGAAATTAAAAGCTTTATAGGCGCTTCTCCAGTCACCGACTTAGAAAATGCTTTAGGGCAATATATCCTATATTATGATATCCTCAGTCGCTTAGAACCTGACCGTCGCTTATATCTCGCCATTCGTCAAGAAACCTACTCAGAACTATTTCAAGAACCAATTGGTAAAATATTATTAGAAAATCAACGCCTTTGTTTACTTGTCTTCGATTCAAAACGAGAGGAAATACTGCAATGGATACCTTAGATAATTATCGCCAAATCATTCAAAAAATATTAACCGAATATTCCCAACTTCCCTACGCTTACGGAGAACTAGAAAGACAACTAATAATCAGCCAAAACACTAACCATTACCTATTACTAACATTAGGCTGGGAAAATAATCAAAGGGTGCATGGTTGCTTAGTCCATATTGACATTATCAACGATAAAATCTGGATTCAAAGAGACGGAACAGAATACGGTATAGCCAACGAACTTGTTAACGCTGGTATTCCTAAAAATAAAATTGTTTTAGCCTTCCAACCAGCCGATATCAGACAATATACAGAATTTGCAGTTGCTTAAAACTTTGCGTTCTTCCTTTGCGTCTGGAGCGTCAGATAAAAAATCATCCCAAAGTCAAAATACCCTCTGGAAAATCCACCACCAAACGCAACAACTTTAACCACTCAGAACCTAATAAAACTTCTGTAATATTATCCCCCAGATGAACAGGAATTTCATACTCCTTCCCATCCAAAATTACCTTACCTAAATAGATATTAAACCTTGATTCACCTTGTGCTGTTTGCATAGGTTCATTACCAAGAAAAACCCAATCCAGTCCATCCAAATCTTGAGTATTAATTGCCATAAACTTGGTAAATCCTGTATCTAACATCGCATCCACAGGTAGATTTAACCCATCAGCAGTAATCAAATCAAGCTCGAAAAATAGCTGCCCCTCACTACCAAAATTTCCCTGAATCATATTCTCCCAGTCGTTCCTGTTTCATTTAAGCAAAACACATAATTCTTAGCCTTTGGGTATTTCTCAAGGACTTTTTTATGAGCTTGAATATTATCTTGATCAAGAAAGTATTCACCACTATCTGGTTCTATAGCAATATACCAACCATAGTTACTTTCAATATATTCAGGACGGACACGCTCAAAAATTGCTCGACAACGTTGATAAAATATTTCATCTTCCGCTTCTCGTCTAGCTAATTCTTCTGGTGGTATAGTTAATTCAGGAAAAATTCTTCCTCTTCTTACCAATTTTTTTGATGTTATGTGAGTCATACTATTAACTTGAACTCTACTTATCATTTTAACTTAAATTGTGCTTAATTGCAACTTTTATCATTGCTTCAACATAAATCTTAACATGATTTACCCTCTTTATTTTCATCATTAAAAGCTGCTGCTAACTCAGTTATGTAGGTTGGGTTGATAAAAACCAACATCTTTATAATCTAATTGCGTTGGGTTGCGCTTCGCTTAACCCAACCTACGAAAATAAAAGATTGAAACTATTATACCTTTACATCAATTAAAATTGCTAGTATTTCCACCCATCAAACAGGAGATTATTTTATAGAAACAATA
>JBJUHT010000168.1:0-3735 GCA_046070105.1 Dolichospermum sp. | reverse complement strand
TCCTACTTTTTTAAGCATGGAGAAATTCTGCATATTTCTCGCCCCCACCTGAATCACATCTGCGACTTGGCCAATTTTCTCCAAATCTTCCGTATCCATAACTTCAGTAATAATACCCAAGCCGCTGACTTTCCGGGCGGTAGCTAACAATTCCAAAGCACTTTCACCATGACCTTGAAAAGCATAGGGTGACGTGCGGGGTTTATAAGCCCCACCTCGCAAAAACTTAGCCCCCGCAGCCTTGACCCGTAGCGCCGTTTCTACAATCATCTCCTCATTTTCCACCGAACACGGTCCAGCCACAACCACCAAAGGATGATGTTCACCAAACACCACATCTCCTTGAGGAGTATTTACCACTACCTCAGAAGCTTCTCCATGACGGAATTGACGACTAGCCCGTTTATATGGTACTTCCACTCGTAATACTTGTTCAATCCATTGACTCAATTCTTGAATACGGGGGGGGTCTAAATCAGCGGTTTCCCCAATTAAAGCAATGACCACCTTATGTTGACCAATAATTTTTTCTGGAGTTAGTCCCCAGCTAGATAATTCTGTAGTAATGCGATTTATTTCTTCCTGGGGGGAACCAACTTTCATGACGATAATCATTTACGAGTTCCTTTTTTAGTAAATTTTTGATTAACTAACTTGAGATTAACAAGGAAAACTGATGAAAAAAAGCGTTACCCGCAAAGGACGATGGGTGATAATGTATACAGTTGGTACTATAACTGGTACAGATATTTAGACCAGTGCACTGATTTTAGCATTTCAGTAGCTGATATTTAATCATTATCTTCTGCCAGCAATTTTTACTAATATATTCTGTGATATCTTCTTTAGTGTAATATGCTCCCATTTGTTTTTGATTAATGTACTTTTCAAAGATATAACCTAAAACATCAGGATTAATTTCATGATCATTTTTTAGTGGTCTTTCATCTAAATACCAATTATACTGATCAAAGAAGTTGAATATTTGAGTAAAAGCGGTATCGGGAATTGTAATTTGAGGATAGGTTTGTTCTAAATAATGGACTGTGAATAAACCCCCGTTTAAATGGGGAACTTTTCCTAGTAGTGCTTCTAATTCGGTATTTCTGTTCTGATTTCCTAAACCTTGATGAAATAATTTTAGCAGGAAATAACGATAAAATGAATAAAACTGATTATTTTCTTTGTGTTCTTGACATTGATTTAATTTGGTTCTCAAATAATCTAAGTCGTTATTTAAAAAACCTTTACGTTGAATAAAGTAAATGAACATTAAACGGTTCAGCATTAAGGAAGCGTACCATTCTTGATCAAATTTCACGGGAATACCATCAATAAAATCTAAAAATGTTTTATATTCTTTCTTGAAGTTTTCATAAAATTTCTTGGTGATTTTATCTATTGATATTATATTAATTGACATTATATTAAAATTATACAGCAGATTCCATTGCTATGAGGTACAAATTTTAATAATAAAACTCTTGTGGGGTGGGCATCTTGCCCGCCCGTGGTGTACCTCATAACACCAGAAAGTGCTGTATTTATCACTAATAGTTAGTTAACAATGATTATGGTGATTATGGGTTTTTTTAGGTAATTCCAGTAAAATGGAGTAGGAATTTGGAGAAATATAGTCTTACCCAGTTTCATCTATTATACTCATGATTTGATGTTGATTAGCTTGTTTATTGAGGACAATTTTATAGATTTTTCTCGTTTCTAACGATACTGGGTAATGATCAGTTTTTGTACAGATAGCATTTATGATGTAATTTTTTCTTTGAGATTATGGTTATTATAAATAGTATACTTAAAATAGTATGTTTATTGACAATAAATTTTTACTATTTGACTAAATAAAATCCAGCTTGTTGAAAATGATGATCAAAACTTAAAGCATGAGTAATATTTTGATTTTTCATAATTACAAAGGAAATACAGTCAACTAAACCCCATTCCTTATCTTGAAAATTCTTGTATAAATCAAATCCTTGATGAAACAGTTCAGGGGTAACGTGGATAATTTCTACTGTTTCTGCATTTAACAAGTATTCTAATTAATTGAGTTGCTTCTTGTTTGTAATTACGACTTAAACCATTAGCAATTTCCAATAAAATTGCATCAGAAGTAATTAAAAATGAATCATCATAATAATTTGCTAAATCATTAGCTGTTTGATGATATTGATCTCTTTCATTAATTAGTGCAATAATAAATGAAGTATCTAAAAAATAACGATTATTGATCATTTGATTCCTGTTGATATGAATATTTGTCAAAATTCACAGAAAAATCTGTAGGACCTTGAATTTTTATCTGTTTTAACTGAGATAAAATACCTTTTTTGGTGCTATTCTTTTTATCTGTAAACTCTTTGATTAGTTGATACAGTTCATTAAGTTCTTCTTCTGGTATTTTGTCAATTTCTGCTTGAATAAGTTGTTTGAAAGTCATAAAGTTTACTCCTGTTGTTAATTTACATATTATAACACTTTTATCAATTGTTAATTATCTTTATCTCCTAATTGTTTGTAAATTACTTTACTAGTAATTTTATATAAGTATGATTTGAACGCAGATAAACGCAGATAGTTTTGTACTTCATTATACTAAGAAAAGTTATATTAATTATCAATTATCGTCTTCTTCTAGTTCTTTACCCATGCGATATTTTATATCATAGTTGATGATAAAGTCTAATTCCTCTTCTGTAAATCCATAATGTTCTGCTAATATTTTATCTATTTCATCTATGATAGGTTTGGATAATTTGGGATAATACTCATCATAAATTACTTTACCAGTGGTTTTATAAGATGCTTCTTTGCGAAATGAATTTTTTTGCAAGTCTTTCATTAACTTATCTGTTAATATTATCAGTTGGTTTTTCATATCTGTAGACATTTTATCTAAACCTACAGGGAAATTGTTAATTTCTCTTGTAGTTAAATCTCGACAATTAGATAAAATAATAAACCACCAATAAAATAAGGAACTGTTTAAAATAGCTACTACAGTTAAACTATCTAATTCTGTTTTTAAATAAATAGTTTTAAGATGTGATGATATTTTATTTTCTTCCTTTTCATTCCAAAAATAGGGAATAAAATTCATAGCTCTTATCCAATAACGAGGAGCATTATGAAAATAAATAACCTCTTCTTTAGAAATAAATTTATTTAAACTACTAAAACGTGATAGTTTTACCCAAATACTATTCTCTATATAACAGTGCAATTTAGCAAAAGAATTAGTAAATTTAATTTGAGAAATATCAATATATTCCAATATCTTCAATAAATTTGGTCTTAATTCATGATACCAATGATGATATTTTGATGAATAGATATTCTTTAGATTAGATTTGAGTTTCATGATATAAATTGCTAATCTCTGATCAACTCCATCAAATAGTTTAGCAGGACGAATACAAAAAGTTGATATCCATAAACTTGAACTATTATTCATTTGATCTTGCAATTCTTCCATTCTATCAGTGCAAATTGCTGAATGGGGTATAATCATACCTGTTATACCTAAAGTTTGTAATAATTGATTGTTTCTTTCAATAAAAAAAGCATATAAATTACCACATTTTTCTGTTTGATAACCCTTAATTTCATAATTTTTTTTCACCTTACTATATTCCACATAAGGAGGATTACCAATAATCACATCAAAACCTCCACGACTAATAATACCATAAAACTCCACAAACCAATGAAAAGGAC
>JBJUHT010000167.1:0-12499 GCA_046070105.1 Dolichospermum sp. | reverse complement strand
AGTGATGGTTCCTGTTACTGCTGTTGTTGTGCCGATGGTATAACCTGTTCCTGTGGCTAGGGTTAACGCGACCGTTTCATTCGCTTCAATAGTCGTATCCGCAGTCGGATCAATTGTTAAAGTGGCAGTGGCTGAACCTGCTGCAAAGGTAATAGTTTTGCCGGCGCCTGGAGTCGCTGCTGTGTAGTCGGTCGCATCGGCTGTGCCGGCAATACTGTAGTTTACGGTTAGGGCTGAGGTGGTAGCCCCTGTACGGCTGAAGGTATAAACCAGATTTCCTGTGCCATCTTCGGTAACGCTGGCGGGGGATACGGCTAGGGTAATCGAGGGGAGGTCATCGTTAGTGATGGTTCCTGTTACTGCTGTTGTTGTGCCGATGGTATAACCTGTGCCTGTTGCTAGGGTTAAGGCAACAGTTTCGTTAGCTTCAATGGTGGTATCCGCCGTTGGATCAATTGTTAGGGTTGCTGTTGCTGAACCCGCCACAAAGGTAATAGTTTTGCCTGTGCCGGGGGTTGCACCTGTGTAATCAGTCGCATCGGCTGTGCCGGCAATGCTGTAGTTAACGGTTAGGGCACTAGTTGTCGCTCCTGTACGAGTAAAAGTGTAAACCAGATTGGTTGTTCCGTCTTCGGTGACGCTACTGGGTGATACTGCTAGGGTAATGGTGGGTAAATCATCATTGGTAATAGTTCCCGTGACAGCAGCATTTGTCCCAACAGTGTAACCTGTTCCTGTCGCTAAAGTTAAAGCCACAGTTTCATCAGGTTCAACGGTGGTATCTGCTGTGGGGTCTATTGTTAGGGTTGCTGTACTCGAACCTGTTGCAAAGGTGATGGTTTTTCCTGTTCCGGGTGTTGCACCTGTATAGTCTGTACTGTCGGCTGTGCCAGTGATGCCATAGCTGACAGTTAAAGCATTAGTGGTAATTCCAGTTCGGGTGAAGGTATAAACTAGGTTGGTTGTCCCATCTTCAGTAACACTACTGGGAGAAACCGCAAGAGTAATACTGGGAAGAGTCGGACTAGAAACATAGCTAAAGTAACTAGCAGTTAGACTTAATGCTGTTTGATTATTGATAACCGCAATCAATTCATCTGGTTCGCTGCCAGGTTTGTTGATGTAGAGATTAGTATTAGAACCAGAAACCGATAACAGATAGTCACCACTTGAACCCCGTAGTTGAATGATATCATCAGTGGTGTTAAAGTCGGCAATTGTCGCGTAGTCGTAATCACCGGGAAGGGTGCTATTACCGTCATCATAGAAGGTCTTTGTTGTATCTGCAAGGATAAAGCGATCGCTCCCTGTTCCTCCTTCTAGATAATCTTGTTCTCCTGTACCGCCATTTGTTCCTTGTAGGGTATCATTCCCATTACCACCATAAAGCTCATCATTATCAGCACCACCATTGAGGACATCATTCCCATCCTCTCCATAAATTTGGTCATCACCAGCATTACCTGAAATAGTATCGTTACCACTTCCACCTGAGAGAGCGCCCCAATATTCACTTGCTGTACCGCCAAAAATGACATCATTATACTCAGTTCCCTTAAACCCTTCAAAACTCTCAATCGAAGTAAAGGTATCAGTTTCCGTACCGACAGTAATTGTCCCACTCCCGGTAGCGCTGTCGTAGGTCATGGTTAAACCACTACTAGCATTACTGTAGTTAGCATCATAGCGATCAAAACCACTACCACCATTTATCGTGTCATTACCCGCATCGTTGGTAAAGTAATCATCTCCTGTGTCACCATTGAGAGAGTCATTACCATTACCCCCATAAATATTATCGTTTCCCCCCAAACCACTTAAAGTATCATTCCCATCTAACCCAGAAATATTATCACTGTCAGACGTTCCCGTAATATTATCATTCCCATTAGTCCCCGTAAAATTCGCCTGTTCTACTTGAATAATTTCCCCATTTACTATAATTATTGTCTGGTCATTCTCTGCTCGTAAAGCGTCTAAGGTTGCCACATCTAGACTATTTCCCCGCACCAACTCCGCAAAAATTGCCCCCTCATCTCCGGCGCTATCCACCTGATTAATTTGAGCATCCACATAATGCCCAATTTCTTCTAAAATTACATTAATTATCGTTGCTGACGAAGCCGTATTTAAAAAAGATGCTGATAGATAAATCTTATTCGTACTGCTGGAATAGGCACCATTCGCAGTCCCCAAAACCTCATCACTGAGTACCTCAATTGGGGGAATTTGACCAAAATCTCGACTTTGCCACTGTTGTCGTAATTGCGTCGCCTTAACCACATCATAACTTGTGCCAAAAGCGGTTTGCCAGTTCGCCCAAAAGCCATCAGATTGAGCAAAATTGAACAAAATATCGTAAATAGCAGGAAGGTTCGACAAGAGGAGAGGATTCATGGTATTTACTAGAAAACTGCAATGGTGGCCATTGTAGCCGATCGCTCTCGAATACGGTAATACTGATCACAAAAATTAACATTTACTAGACAAGTTGATTATATGTTATACTATATACTATTTTTTATTGATTATCTGTAAATTTTGCTGTTAAAATAAACTATCACATATTTCATTATTTTTGCACGTAATTTTTTCTGCAAAATTAGATATAAGTATATTGGTGTGAAAAATTGTCGTTATTTAAGAGTTCCCTGTTCCTTGCCTATATGTTGTTTTGGAGAAGTTAAAAATGTATTCATTGCCACAAAAATTTAGAAATTGTAAGGGGATCAAGATATTAATTGCTGACTATTAATAAAAACTTATATAAATTAAAATCCAGATATATATTATCTGGGATAATATGGGAAAATGATTAATCAGAAATCCTGATTAAAAAATATTGCAATAACTTAATTTTGTTGCTAATGTGTGTGAGTACGACAGCGCTGGTGAATGCTCGGATCGTTTAGAGAGGTAAAATCAATCTATTCTGCTAAAAGTCTTGTATTTGTATTTGCTTGTGTATTGGAGATTGGGTATTAGGCATCAGTTATTAAGAGGGAATGAGAAAATTTGTAATGAACTAATTCTTGTCAGTTTAAGTTTGATTTTGTTTACCGTTCATCCATGGTTCTATCTGTTATTGCCAAGAACGCAATACATGAAGACGAGGTATGAAAAATTTGGAGGTAAAAAGCGATGAAGATTGAAGGAAAAGTTGCACTAATTACCGGAGCTTCCCGTGGTATTGGTCGAGCGATCGCCTTAGAATTGGCTAAACAAGGCATGAAAAGGTTAATATTAGTAGCGCGCGATCGGCAAAAGTTAGCCCAAGTAGCTGCTCAAATCGAAGCTTTGGGCGTAGAAACTACAATCATGGCCTTAGACTTAACTCAATCAATTTATGTGAATATAGCTGTAGCCCAACTTTGGCGCAGTTATGGACCGATTCATCTACTTGTAAATTGTGCTGGAGTTGCCCATCAAAACTCATTTCTGCAATCAAAACTTCCCCAATTGCAACAAGAACTCTCCGTTAATTTATTGGGAATGTACACCCTAACCAGCTTGATAGCCAAACGCATGGTTAGTCAAAAAAAGGGGATCATTGTCAATGTCTCCAGTTTAATGGGGAAAGTTGCCGCACCGACAATGGCCACATATTCCGCCACTAAATTTGCCATTGTGGGATTTACCCAGGCTTTACGTCAAGAACTGGCCCAACACAATATCCGCGTGATTGCTTTACTCCCTTCCCTCACCGAAACAGACATGGTGCGTGACTTGCAATCATTTCGCGGCGTAATTCCCATGACACCCGAACAAGTTGCCCAAGCCCTTGTGATTGGAATAGAAAAAGATACACCAGAAATCCTAGTCGGCTGGCAATCTCACTTAGCTGTATTATGTCAACGTTTTGCCCCTTGGTTGTTAGATATCATCCTACAACTAGCGACACCTAAAAAACCATTACCTCATGCTGTGGGTTAGACTTCAAATCAATTCAAATCAATAATTTCTCGCCGCGCCTTGAGCGTCTATGCGTGAAAAAATCATTTAAGATGTGATCCCTCTGATAAATTACAGCAGTTCCCGGTATTCACAAGGTACAGATATTAATTATAAAACTCTTGTGGTGTGGGCATCTTGCCCGCATAAGGTGTACCTTACTCAATCTGAACTTGCTGTAATCCGGGGGATCATTGGTGTAAAATGAGAACTTTCAATTAAAAATTCTCGCAATAATCATCCCTAATTGCACACTGATAATTCCCAAGATTGTACTACCAAAAAAATAACCAGTAGCAGCCAACCAATTACCACGTTGCAACAAACCAACCGTATCTAAACCAAAAGTAGAAAAAGTAGTATATGCACCTAAAAATCCTGTAGCGACAATTAACTTAATTTCTGGGGAAATCAGTGCCGTTTTTTCCATAGCTAAACTTGTGAAAAAACCCATGATTAAACAACCGCTAATATTAATCAAAAAAGTTCCATAAGGAAAACTAAAACCCAAACGATTTGTCAACCATAAAGTTAAATAATAGCGACTTAAAGCCCCAGCTATTGCTCCCAAACTAATGGCCATAGGAATACGAATTTCTACCTGTTGTAACATTATTAATAATTGTTAAGTAGGTTGGCGTTAAAAATTGTCGTTATGACAAGGGAACAGGGAACAGGGAAGAGGGAAGAGGGAAGAGGGAAGAGGTTTTGGGCAACTTTACTTTTCGTTACTTATGTCGGTTTTTTCCGTTCACCTACTTATTAGTCTTTTTTAGTCTTTTTTTATCTTTATATTAAATCGGCAACCAACGGAAAACCCTACCCGCGTGACAGGTTTTCATCACTGTATCTGAACATGGAACTTGATACAATCAAGGAGTAGCTAATAAAGATGCTGTTGTCCAGGCAAAGTTACAAAAATTAATACAGCATAAGTAGGAGAGTTATCAAAATGGGAAATCAACTAAAAACTGCTATTTTACTTGCTACCCTCAGTGGCTTATTGATAGCAATTAGTTACTGGGTAATTGGTGGTACTGGAGGTTTAATAATTGGTATAGGTTTAGCAGCAGTTACTAATCTATTTTCTTGGTATCAATCAGATAAGATTGCCTTAGCTGTTTACCAAGCCCAACCAGTAGATGAAAGTCAATATCCAAGACTTCATTATATTGTCAAAAAACTCGCCCATCGTGCTAACATTCCTGTACCTAAAGTCTATATTGTTCCTAGTCAAACAGCTAACGCTTTTGCGACGGGAAGAGATCCAGAACACGCTGCTGTTGCTGTGACAGAAGGCATTTTAAACATATTACCAGAAGACGAACTAGAAGGAGTAATTGCCCACGAATTAACCCATATTATCAATCGTGATACCTTAACTCAAGCCGTTGCGGCCACCGTTGCTGGCGCTGTTTCTTTCCTAGCACAAATGTTAAGTTATAGTATGTGGTTTGGTGGTTCAAATGATAAAGAAAGGGGCAATCCTTTAGGTGTATTAGTAACAGTAATGTTCGCGCCTATAGCAGCTACAATTATTCAATTAGCCATCTCTCGCACTCGTGAATTTTCTGCGGATGCTGGTGCTGCAAAACTAACAGGAAATCCTCGCGCTTTAGCTAATGCTTTACAAAGATTAGAAAATGCAGCTAGACAACTTCCTTTAGATGCTAATCCTGCATTTGAACCATTATTAATTATCCATCCTATTGCCAAATCTGGTAAATTTTTAGCTAATTTATTCTCTAGTCATCCAGCAACAGAAGATCGTATTCAAGCATTACTCAAACTATAGATCTTCAGATCCCGGACTTCTTAAAGAAATCCGGGATCTTGGTATTATCCAAAAATCGGCTGTAAATCTAAAATAAAACCCGGTAATACATCTTCCCCTGATAAACTTGTAGGAGATTCTAAAACTTCTACCTCTTGATTTTGGCGATAAATTTCTATTTGTTTATTTTTAGGATTAATTAACCAACCTAACCGTAAACCATTGGCGATATATTCCCGCATTTTGGCTTGAGTATCGGCTAAATCATCGCTTTCAGAAACTAATTCAATCACAAAATCAGGACATAAAGGCAAAAACCTTTTTCTTTGTTCTGGTGTGAGTGCATTCCATCTTTCTATTTTTATCCAAGAGACATCTGGGGAACGGGTAGCGCCATTAGGTAATTTAAAACCCGTGGAAGAATCAAAAGCTTTTCCTAACCCATTTTGGCGATTCCAAAACCAAACTTGTCCACCTAATTCTAGGTTTCTATCTCCCGTTTCTCCTCCTGTTGGTGACATGATACTTAATTCTCCTTGTGAGGATAATTCTAAACGTAGATCTTTATTAGCCGCAACCATTTCCACAAATTTATCATCTGTGAATTTTAGTGATTTTGGCATTTGTAAAGTTACAGCAGTCATGATTCATACCTCTCTCTATTTATCCCTTCCAGTCTCCGACGAGGAATGCCTTCAGGGAGGTTCTACCTGCCATTTTAACGATATTTCCAGAACAAGGCGGTTAGAAACCGCATCATATTTGATTATCAAACTGAGAAAATTTCTAAAAATTGCGTGGCGGTAATAATATCAACTCCTTGAAAGGGATGAAGTTCTAATAAATCTTTATCTCCCGTAATAATATGAGTTGCATTACCATTAATAGCAACCTCAAGAAATTTGTCATCTTTTGGATCTCTACACTCCTTAATCATCTTAACTATTTCAGTTTCTTCTGATTCAAGTTTGAATTTAGCTAAGAATTGAGTACGAACACTCACACAAATATATTTATCGAATTTTGACCGATTGAGGATTTCTTGTAGTTCTTGAAAAGTCGCATCTGAAAATAAAATTATTCCTAAACTTCTGGCTTTTTTGAATGCCACATCTGGAATAGATGACTTAATCAAAACGGCACTAACTAAAATGTTTGTATCAACAACAAAACGTAATTCATCCATTCTCAAGAATCTCATTTAAAATTTCTGGAGTTAATCCCTTATTTTTCGCTTGTTCTTGCATTTCTTGGATAATGTCATCTAGAGATTTATCTTGAATAATTAATTTGAGCAAATCGTTAACAATGGTCTGAATTTTTTTCTGTTTTTGCGGTTCTGCTGCTTGATAGGCTTTGGCAACTTCTGTATCAACTTTAATGGCAATTGTTTCCATATTTTGATAGAAAAAATAAATTACGTTTGTTTGATTATAGCATTTAACAGATACAAGAGGGCTGATTCTCCCCTCTTAACGATATTTTCAAAGGCGGTTAGAAACCGTGTTTACACGGGCAAAACTACCCAGGTCCCTCGTTCCCAGTCTCCGACTGGGAATGCTTTCCGGGAGGTTCTACCTCCCATTTTAACGATATTTTCAGAACAGGGTGGTTAGAAAATACGTTTTAACTTAAACCTAAAAAACCAGCAATTAACGGTAATAACTTACTACATTCTTCAACTAATTTAGCCGCCGTTGGTAAATTAGCAATTGTTCCTTTCAACATTGTGATTGCTGTATCTGCTAAATCCTGTTGTTCTTGAGGATTTTGAGCGGCTTCTGCTAAAGATTGGACTTGTTTTAAGGCCTTTTCTTTGTCTTTTGCTGTTAAATCAGTATCAGTTTCAATTGCAGTTTTTAATTGTGTCAATAATTCTCTAATACCCGGTTTATCTGGTTCGGATGTAGATGGTAATTCATTAATAGTATTTGTAATTGTACCACTAATGTCACCTAAATTTAAAGATTGGCCACTGGCGTTAAAATCTCTACCAATATTACCAATTTCAATTTTACGACTGGAATCATTACTGTTAGTCATATTTTTATTCTCCACTTTATTGTCAACTTGAACATTTATAGGTTTATTAGCTAATAGTTTAACAATTTCTGTCATCCTTGCACTTTCTTGACGATAAATAACTATTTCATTATCTTTAGCTTGTAATTGTGCTTTATATTTCTCTTTTACTGCTGCTAATGCTAATTGATAATTTTCAGTAAAATCGCTGTGAATCTTTTCTTTATTCGCATTCTCAGGAACAGCAACTTTAACAACAACTACCCCATCACCTTTATTTTCAATACTTTGGATAGCTAATTCTGTATCTCCATTTTCAACTTGCACTTTTTTGAA
The DNA here is from genome assembly GCA_046070105.1 of Dolichospermum sp. Lineage (GTDB taxonomy): Bacteria > Cyanobacteriota > Cyanobacteriia > Cyanobacteriales > Nostocaceae > Dolichospermum. The sequence continues at coordinate 4,416 of JBJUHT010000167.1, read as the reverse complement.
AGCAGTAATAAAAGCCTTCCAGTCAATACCATTACGGAAAATTAAATCAACAGTATTTAAAACTTCTTCAAATAATTTGGTAAATTCTCCTGGTTGAAATTCTCCACTACTCGGACGACGTTCACGGTCATCTGTTCTCGGTTTAGGATATTCTAAAAGATAGACAAAACGACAATCTACTTTATCTAATATCGTTGTACTTTCAATGTTCCATGCTTCCACACAAGCACCTGTGATATGAGCTTGGGTGAAATTAGTACCAATGGCTTGGGTAAGAGTTAGATTTGCTCGTTCTAAAATAGCTTCTTGAAAAGTAGCTTCCATAATATCAGCATTTTTTAAATTAGCCTCTTTCAAATCTGCACCTATCAGATTTGCTCCTTTGAGATTTGCACCAATATAGGATTTATTTCTACCATTTAAAGTAACAAGTAAATTGAGAACAGCAAGGTTAGCTAATATTGTTTCTCCTGGTCTAGCAAAATCGAGTTTTTTGGCTTCATAAAAACGAGTGCGCGTTAGATTTGCTTTTCTGAAATCCGTGTTTTTCAAAGTTGCACCAGTAAAATCAGCATCAGTTAAATCAGCACCATGAAAACTTGTGCCTCCTGTTGCAGCAAATACAATGGCATAGGAGCGAAGCCACGTATCTCTCTTGTCTCCATTTAAACTACGCCAGCCGATATAAGCACTAAAAATTACAAAAACTACAGCGACGGCAAATACAATAGCAATAGGAACATGAGGAAAAAAGTTTCCCAGTATAATAGCAAAGATAGAGGCAAAGAAAATGGTGAAGAAAATGGCAAAAATAAAGGTAAAAGCGAAGGAGAAGACAAAGGTGAAGGTTACAGAACAGGTGACGACACCAGTAAAAGCCAAAACAAGTAATCCAATTGAAATTCCTTGTATGGATGAAGCAATAGTAACAGATGAAACTGCTATAATACCAAAGGCAACGGCAACCATTCCTAAACCTGCCAATAAACTTTTACGAGCAGTAATGATACAAAAAATAACTAATGTAACGAGTGCGACTATACCAGCGATTATATTTTTATCAAAAGCATAATATACTAATACAACAGAAGCCGTGGAAAACAACCCTGATAGCGCTGACAATAACAATGTAATTATTAGTAACCCAATTACCCAACGTCGCTGTAGTCCAGCCTTAGCTCCTGTAAAATCAGCACCTTTAAGGTTAGCGTTGGTAAAATCTACTCCTCTAATATCAGCTTTACTAAAGTTAGCACCTGTTAGATTTTGACCTTTAAAAGAGCGTCCCCGAAGATTTTGACCGCTGTAGTTTGGTGGCATAATCACATCCGCAAGAGATTATCTATTAGATTGTACACTTATTTGCGAGTATTATTCCGGGTTTTAGTCAAATTATGTTAAATTTTGTGAAAATTGCTTATTACTACCTATGCCAGAGATAAAGACTGAAAATAACCAGTTGAGGATTTTTGCTGATTTTTCTTCACCGAAAATGACTACAATGAATGTTAATGCTAGATAATGGGGAAGCCTTGACATTTAACCAACCTAGCCCGGAACTAAAGAACTAACAACTATGCGAACTCACTATTGCGGCGAACTCCGAAAAGAGCATATTGGAGCAACTGTTACCTTGTATGGATGGGTAGACCGTCGCCGCGATCACGGGGGTGTGATCTTCTTAGATTTGCGCGATGCCTACGGCGGGCTACGCCTACGCTCTGGTACTGTCCAAATCGTCAGCGATCCCCAACGCACCCCAATCTCCTACGAACAAGCTAACACTATCCGTAATGAATACGTGGTAGAAATTACAGGTAAAGTTACCGAACGCCCCGCAGAATCACTGAATCCTCGTATCCCTACTGGCGAAGTCGAAATTTATGCGGATCAAATTCAATTACTAAACGCTGTAGGAAAACAACTCCCATTTCAAGTTTCCACTTCTGACACGGAAACAGTCAGGGAAGAATTACGCCTGAAATACCGTTATTTGGACCTACGACGGGAACGTATGGCGGGAAATATGCAATTGCGTCATCAGGTCATTAAAGCCATGCGGCGCTACCTGGAAGACTTAGAAGGTTTTATCGAGGTGGAAACCCCAGTTCTCACCCGTTCTACCCCCGAAGGGGCGCGAGATTATATTCTTCCCAGTCGCGTCAATGAAGGTGAATGGTTCGCTTTACCGCAATCTCCCCAACTCTTCAAACAATTATTGATGGTATCAGGCATGGATAGATACTATCAAATTGCGCGATGTTTCCGTGATGAAGATTTGCGTGCAGATAGACAACCGGAATTTACCCAATTAGACATGGAAATGAGTTTCATGTCTGAGGATGAAATTATCGAACTTAACGAAAAGTTAGTTTGTCATATTTTCAAAACCGTGAAAGGCATTGATTTATCTCGTCCTTTTCCTCGTCTTCCTTACGCGGAAGCTATGAACCGTTATGGAAGTGATAAACCAGATACCCGTTATGGTTTAGAATTAGTTGATGTTTCTGATGTTTTAAAAGACTCTGGTTTTAAAGTTTTTCGAGAAGCAATTTCTAACGGTGGAATTGTGAAAATTTTACCAATTCCTAATGGAAATGATGCCATTTCTAATGTGAGAATTAAACCCGGTGGTGACATTTTCAAAGAAGCAGCAGAAGCTGGTGCAAAAGGATTAGCTTATATTCGCGTTAGAGAAAATGGAGAAATTGACACCATTGGCGCGATTAAAGATAATTTAACACCCGAACAAAAGCAGGAAATATTAACAAGAACAGGTGCAAAAGCCGGACATTTGTTATTATTTGCGGCTGCTGATACAACCACTGTTAATAAAACCTTAGATAGAATTCGTCAATTTGTGGCTAAGGAATTTAAGTTAATTGCAAAAGACAAAATTAACTTCCTCTGGGTGACAGAATTTCCCATGTTTGAATGGAATGCAGATGAAAAACGTTTAGAAGCATTACATCATCCATTTACCGCACCTCATCCTGAAGATATCAGTGATTTAAAAACCGCCCGCGCTCAAGCTTATGATTTAGTTTTAAATGGGTTTGAAGTTGGTGGGGGAAGTTTGCGAATTTATCAGCGAGAAGTTCAAGAACAGGTGTTTTCAGCTATTGGTTTATCATCAGAAGAAGCACAAAGTAAATTTGGCTTTTTATTAGAAGCTTTTGAATATGGAACTCCTCCCCATGGTGGTATTGCTTACGGTGTAGATCGTTTGGTAATGTTGTTAGCTGGAGAGGAATCTATTCGTGATGTAATTGCGTTTCCTAAGACTCAACAAGCGCGTTGTTTATTAACAGATGCTCCTGGAAATGTGGACGCAAAACAATTGAAAGAGTTGCACGTTGCTTCGACTTTTAAACCCAAGGTTTAAGATTTGATTATTCCCTCTGCTTTTTTGCAGGGGGTTTAATTTTGGTAAGAAAGTTTCGCGCAAAGGTACAAAGGAGCAAAGACGCAAAGGAAGAAGTTAGAAAGTTACATTTATTAATTTTGGGTAAGAGTTCCTACTAAAATTTGCATCAATATTTCTAAATCAGTAGGAACTCGATATAACATTAAATCCTGGGTTATTAGTTTATTTTCGCGCTGAAAACTGCCAAACTGCCAAATATCTCCAGTTGTTACAGCACCATATAATATTGGTTCATCTCCTTCAACCCATTGATCTAAAGCAATTAATTCCACTGCAAGTTGAGTAAATCCTCGTGTTAAATCTGCGTGTTTTGCTTCCACAACTAAAACCTGATGTTGAGATTGCAGGTAATAATCTAAGTCACCCCGCAAAAATTGATTTATTTCAATGGGATATTCAATATTAATTTTAGATTCGGTAATATGTGCAACTTCTAAGAGAATTGGTGCAATTAAAACTTCTCTTCTTGCAGCTTCGCTTGTTAAATTGACTCTTTGCATTGCTTCTTCTAATCGTTCTTTGAGATCAATTAATCGAGCTATTTGATTATTAGTTACTGGCCAATTAATTGTACCTCTAGTTAAATTGACTCCTAATTCTTGTAAAATATCCGCAGGTGCAAATCTTAACTCAAAATACTTACGAAATGTGTATGTTTCATCAGGTTTAAGAATTGGAGGACGATGTAATTTAGTCATAGAGTTATCAATTTTTTTATCTTTTGTATTATTATAATATAATATCTATTTGATGCGGTGATGTAAAAATATTGCCAAAAAACACAAGAGTATGGTATGAAAGTTAATATCTTGATTTTTTGATTTTTGAAAAATGACTATTCCTGACTTTCAAGCTATTATGCTTCCTTTATTGCAATATGCAAGTGATGGTAAAGAACATTCTTTAAGAGACGCTATTACATATCTAGCTGATGTTTTTAATTTAAGTGATGACGAAAGAAAGGAATTATTATCTAGTGGACAACAAGC
>JBJUHT010000166.1:0-7844 GCA_046070105.1 Dolichospermum sp. | reverse complement strand
GTCTGCCACTGCTGGGGTTACAGATAGTGTAATGGGAATTGACCAGACAATATTGTTAGCTAACCGCATTTCTGTAACTACTCGATTGTAGTCTGCTTGGTTCATAAAACCAGTCAACGGACTAAAACCACCAATAGCAATCATTTCTAAATCAGAAACTGCTCGTTCATCAAGTTCCACACGGGGTAAAAAGTCAGCTTTGGTTAGAAATAGTTCTCTTTGTGCTGCGGAAGCAACTCGGTTAATTAACTCTCCACCGTGGGGGGCATTTGCTTCTGGATGATAACTCAAGGTAATGTTTCCCTAATTGTTGAGAATTTGTATTAATTTATCAAATTTTTGTACACATTGTTAAATTTTTGTGAAATTCTCATTTTTGGTTGCCAGTTGTTAGCTGGAGTCTTCTGCTTCTATTGCTAAAACAAGATTTTAGCAGTTTTCCAGCATCAAACAAAAAAAGTGGAAGGTGATAGCGAAGTAGGGGCAAACCCCCCGTGGTTGCCCTACTTAGTAATCATCTCGCATCCCCCTCAATCCCCTCGCAGCGCGGGGAAAAAGCATAAACTTTTGATATTGGAGGGGGGTGGGGTTCTTGTTCCGGGTTTGATGACAATTTGCTGTTAAAAGCACAACATATTTCATCTAATGGAGCTATGGTAGAGTAAACAAGATGCCTACCCTACAACTTATAGCTATTTTTGACTCTTAACAAGGATTCTTTTTTTACGCCACTGATACACTACAAAAAGAGTACCAGCGCTCACGATAATTGCACTAGCATCAGACTCAAAAGGTACAGGTGTTGGTTGTGCATCAAAATTATTAACTTGGAATGTTGCTGCTCCTCCAGCATTAGTTGTGGTGGCTACTCGAAAGCCAAATATATCACCAGAGTTTACAAAAACAGTAACAGGACTGGTACTGGGAACACCAGTACCATCTGGAATCGTATTGCTTCCTTTGTTATTGATTAACTCAGTAAAATTGCCATTTAACAGATATCCTGCTGAATCATCCCCACTGGGAGTGTCTACTGTAAAAAAAGTCCAATCAAAAACAATAGTGCTTGTTTGAGATATTGTCGTAGTCCAGTCAGTGTTACCAGAACTTGATGTTCCATTGTCGCCACCAGTTAAATCAATAGTACCACTAGCTGAATTAATTAGATCAATAGAACCGTCAGCATTAGTATTAATATTAGCTTGTGGTGTCCAGTTACTAGGGGCGTAACTACCTGTAAAACCAGTTATAGTTATAGCCATAGTTTTAGAGGGAAGACAGGCAACAATACCAACAGCCGCAGAAGTAGCTAAACTCCAGTTGAGGAGACGACGATTGAGAGAATGAGAGATAGTTAACATGATATTTTTTTCAGGTGTAGATACTGTTGATTTGGTTTACTAAGTCAAAAAGGAGACAGTTATTTTGACGTCTCCTAAATCGTGTCTGAAAATTAAAGTGAGGAATTGTTAAAGTAGTTACTGGTTGTCAATGCGCCCAAATTAGGTAGACCACCTACTAACCCTGTTACTTCAACAAACAAGTCACTGTTAGCATTAAAACCTGCGGTACTATCATTCACCGACAGATAAGTACGTCTAGTTGCAGCCCTAGCACCAAAGCTAAAGAATACAGCCTGATTAGCTGCTAACGGCTGTAATCCACTTGTAGCAGCATCAGCATCACTATATGCAGCAGTAACCGCAGCAGTTAAATTAGCAGCCGTAATAACACCTGCATTGAAAGTAGCTGTAGGTAGTTGATTCAGTTTAATGCGATCGCCCGCACCTGGATTAAAATCACGAATGCGATCCGGTGCTGCAAACAGAGACTCATTAAAACTGTTATAGATGAAATTATCAGCACCCAGTTCCCCTGTAAGAATATCCGCCCCTAATCCTCCAGTGAGTTTGTCATTACCAGCACCTCCATTGAGAACATCATTACCATCTAACCCAAGGAGAGCATCATCACCATCTCCACCAGTTAGAGTATCGTTACCAGATGTTCCATTGAGAGTTAGAGATGGAACACCATCATCATCAAGAATAGTGCCTGTACCTTGACTGGTAGCTAGTGTTGCCCCGTTGGCATTATTGAGATTCACAAAGAAAGTTTCATTTGCTTCAATCTTAGTATCACCAACTATGGGAACATTAATGGTCAGTGAAGTGTTACCAGGGGCAAAGGTTAAAGTACCACTACTAGCAGTGTAATCATTATCAGCAATTGTGGCTGTACCATCGGCGGTAGCGTAATTGACTGTGACAGCTTGACCAGCAGCAGCAGACAAACTCACGTTAAAGGTGGCATTGCGAGTACCACTATTTCCTTCTGCTAGGCTAATGCTATTGATACTCAGGGTAGGTGCAGCATCATCATCAATAATAGTCCCAGTACCGAAACTCTTGCTCAATGTGGCATTGGTGGGATTGCTGAGTTGCAACTTAAAGGTTTCGTTACCTTCGTTATACACATTTCCAATCACACCCACATTAACAGTCTTAGTTGTCTCTCCAGGAGCAAAGGTGAGACTGCCACTGGTAGCGTTAAAGTCATAGCCAGAATAAGCAGTACCATTAACGGTGGCATAATTAACAGTCACATTTCCCGCAAAAGGATCTGTCAGATTGACTGTAAACGCTGCATTGGTGATTCCAGAATTTCCTTCACCTATGGACACATCGCTGATACTTAATACACCAGTATCTAAGACATTGATAGTTAATGGTTTATCAAAAGTGAGTCCAGTATTGTCAGTGGTGCGAACACGGATGTTATATGTTGACTTGGTTTCAAAGTCTGGAGAAGCATTAATTAAGAGTTGATTTCCGCTAATGGTGAAAGCAGAATTATCAGCGCTACCTGTACCACTAACTAAGCTGTAGGTAAAGGAGTCATTAACACTAGGATCAGTAGTAGTAAACGCGCCAATAACTGTGTTAGCTGCCACATTCTCATTCACACTGTTAGCACTTAATGACAAGTTTGTGGGAGCAAGAGCCGCATCAGATTGGAGGATAGTCACTGTTAACGTGGATGTACCCAGGGGACTCGCCAGGCGAACGGGAATTCCCTCTGTGGGATAGAATAGACTATAGATGTGATTACCCGGAGTCACATTAGTAAGCTGCCAGAGTAGCCGACCATCAGCCACTGCATTTTGACTGGCCACTACAGTATTACCATCCAGTAATTGCACGGGCATACCCGGCGTTGCATAAGATTCCAGGGTGAAGTTGCGGCTGGTGGTAATGTTGTCACTGCGACTGCCTGTGCCGTCGGCGTTGAGCGTATCGTCAGCACTGACCAGATCAATCAGATTAAATCGTCGGGACAAGATGTCAGTGCCGTTACCGTTAGTGTCTGTGAGGGCACCGGCCACTGTGTTAATATCGGCCACATTGCCGAGGCTGAATAGCACACTACCACCCTCCCCGATACCCCGGAAGGTGGCGGCTTGCCCAAAGGAAGCACCGTTAGCACCAGTCACTAGTTCAATGCGGCGGCTGTTGAGATCCACCGCCAAGATGTCTGTCGCAGAGGTAGCGCTGTCCGTGAATGCAGCACCGTCGTTACCAAAGGAGGTGGCATTGTCTGTGGAGAAGAAGGCCAGACGGCTGTCAGCAGAGACACCTAGCAGGCGAACGGAAGGACCGATCTGATCAACGCCGGCGGATGTATGGGAGAGAACACGACTAACTTGAGTGCTACCCGCAGCAGCCAAACCATTGCTCAAATTCAGCGCAAGAGCGACGCTACCATATTGCGAGTCTACACCTGATGCAAAACTTCTGTTGTCGAGGGCAATGAAACCAGCGTAGCTTGTCTGCCAGACGAAGGTATTGCCGTCCGCAGTGAAGTAACGTGGATTGAATGTTTGGTTGGCGATGCCAGACCAGGCGGCGTAGCTGAGGTTGACTCCGCTGCTATTGTTGGCGTTGAGCATACGGATTGCACCCGTTTGAGTATCCAGCATCAGCAGTGCGCCACCGGAGATACCGACTGTGAAGCCTCCGAATGAGCTAGGGAGATCGACCACAAAAGCAACGTAGCGGCCATCGGGAGATACCGTGAGGCTACCGCCTTGATAGCTGCCATTAAGGGCGGCAGTGTTGCTGGAGGTGGTGCGGCTTAACAGATCCACACTGCCAGTGCTGAGGTTGTAGCGGAACAGGCTGGCTTTGGTGGTATCACCATCGCTGGCGAAACCAAGTTTGGTGGCATCATTAGCGCTGAAATACAGATGATTGCCCACGATCCTTTCAAAGGTCACCGCTTGCCCAGAAGTGGTTGTGGTGGAGTCAGCACTAGCGCGAGAAATCAACCGGATTGACCCATCGCTAAGGCTAACGGCAAATAGATCAGTGGCATTAGTGGCGCTGTCGGTGAAGCCAAAAGCGGAAGCATCGTTGCTGCTGAAGATGGCAAAGCGATCATCTGCGCTAGTACCCAGCAAAGTGACATTAACACCAGCACTAGTGGTAGCACTGCCAGAGGTGTGACTCAGCAGGCGAATCTGATTGGTTTGTAGATCGGTGGCGAACAGATCGGCAACACCCGTAGCACTGTCGCTGAAAGCCGTTCCATTGTTGCCGAGCTTGGTGGCATCGTTGGCGGTGAACAGTACGTAGCGCCCACCCGCAGAGAGGGTGGCATTGGCAACATTGGCAGCCTGTGATTGCTTGTTGTCTGTAGCGGAGGAATGACTGAGCAGGCGTTGTTCACCTGTGGACAAATTGAAGGCAACGATATCTCGGGAAGCAACAACACCTTCGCTTCTCATCAGATCGGTGAGGTTTGTTTCCTGAACTTGGAGGAGGCTCACGCCGTAACCACTGACGTTCAAACCTGTAGCCACCGTCCCATTATTACCTGATGTTGACCAGTTGAAATTGGGCTGGTCACCGTTCGTGTATTTGGCTTGGGTTGCTTTGACGAGAATGCCCGTGGAGGTATCTTCGAGAACAAGCCTGACTGCTTTAGTGTAGACATCGTCCTTGGCTTGAACCCAGAAACTTAGACTACCTGTAGACCTGCTGATCGTGGGAGAACTAACAGAGGCGAGAACCCCGTCATTGTCAATCGATCCACCAGCTAGGGCAAAACTCAGTTTGGTAGGATCAATATCAGCGACGCGGAGCGCCGTTGTTTTGGTCTTGCCGCTCGATGTGGGATAGCCACCATCCACTAGGACCCAGGAGGTTGGTTGGGGTTTACCGGGGGTAGAGAAATCTGCAATGTTCTCCGCGTAGTCTGTGGTGTAAATCAGATACTGACTATCAGCACTCAAACCGACAAACTGACTTTGGCGTGAGCGCGTTGTCGTGGCGGCAGATCCGGATGATGCCAGGCGCATTGAGCCAGTTTGGCGATCAAATACGATCAAATCGCTATAGGGAGCAACAGAGTTGCTGTTGGTGTCACTGAAAGCGATACCTGCGTTGCCATAGGAGGAGGGGCTGCTGGTACCGAACACCACATAGCGTCCATTAGGTGAGGTATCCCCATAGGTTGTACTCACTCCTGCTGAGATGGTGGCACTTGATAGGCTGCGATCAACCAACTGAGAGCCGTTGATAGCGTCAGCTACCACCAATGAAGTGGGTAAGGCAATGGGAGTGATCTGGCTAATGCCGGGGCCTGTCCAGCCCACGGATACATGATCGCCTCCTCCACCTTCCAGATGTTGAACCTCAATGTAATAGTTTTGCCCTGCTTGCAAGGTAATAGCAGTGGATTGTTGTGAACCATATTTGTTCCACTGTTGAGGATTAGTCCACAGTCCATCACCAACGGAAGCAATCTGAACCTTGTTAGCCGCTGTGGAGTCAGTGCTGAGGAAAAGGCGGCTAGAGTCGTCGCTGGCGATGTAGAAGGTATACTGACCAGTAGTGGGAACAGTGATTCTGCCTGTAAGGCGTCGGGAATAGTCGTTGCCAACGTTCTCGGCTGTCACCAAGCTTGTTAGACTACCAGTGTAGGTTGGAACTGTAGAATCCCAGCTGTTGCTATTATAAACGCTACTGCCAGACCAGCGCTGTTCTACAAAGGCAGACCCAGCCAGAACACTGTAAGCCAAAATTCCCTGGTCTGTACCAGTGGTATCAAGGATCTGATCGGCGGGGCTGCCCGTGGTGATGACGTTGCTGGAGCCGAGTTCCCGGGTTACTAACTGGAGGTTGCCGACTTGAATTTGTGTGCGGATGGTGTAGGTGGTGGGGGCAGTGATCGCAATGTTGCCGAATGCATCGAGAACTTCCGCCCGCAGAGTGTGACTACCATCACTCAGGGCTGGTGTTGTCAGCGACCAAGTGCCGTTGGTCTGAGCACGGGTTTGACATAAGTAGGTGTCACCGTCGTATACTCTAACTAATGCGTTAGCATCCGCCGTACCGCTTAGTCCAAGGGTATTGTCGCGGGTAAAAGAACCCGAGGAGACGGTGGAGGTTAATCCTGTGTCCGTTGTTGCTGAAGTGGCAAGGCTATAAGTTGTAACTGTTGCCGGAGTGGTATCGCCAAAGGGAGGTGCATCCACCAAAGTAGAAGCCTGGGCTGGCAGAAAATCGCTATCAGCCATGACCCGTCGTTCAAATCCAGGACCAGACCAAGCCACGGACAGGTGATCACCCCAACTATGCTCGCTCTGGTAGGCGCGCAGAATGTAGCGCTGACCCGCCACTAAGGTCTGAGGTGCTGATTGTTGACTCTCCTGAGCAGTCCAGTTTTGATAAGCAACATCACCAGAACTGGCGATTTCCCGTTCATTGGTGGGATCTGTATAGGGAGCGATGGTGAGTCGTCCCACATCACGGGCAGCAATCCAGAAACTGTAGTCGCCAGTGGTAGAAACAGTGAAGACTCCAGTCATGCGTCGAGAGTAGGATTCAGCTACATCCTGTGGTGCATCAAAGCTAGTCAGCGTATTGATAACGTCAGGTGTTGTACTCCAGTCGTTGGCATTATAGGCACCTCTACCATTCCAACGCTCTTCCACAATCCGCCGGCCACCTACGACGATCTCCGCATTGCTGATACTAGAAGACCCCAAGTTATCAGTACCTCGCACGGTGATCTGGAACTGATAAGATCCCAAAGGTAGGGCTTCAGCGTTAGCCAAGGTGATGCGACCTTGGTTATCAATGGCAAAGGACCCGATGGTGCTTCCCTGCACGCGCGGGTTACCGCCGATAATCTCCCAGTTCTGCATGGTGCGTCCCTGGACGGGCGTGGCTGAGAACTGACCGATTAAGGTATTAACAGCATCAGTTCGTTGACTGAACCCGGTAATTCCAGTGATTGCAGGAGCATTGACATCCGTGATATTTAACTGATGACTGTTGGGGGCGATGATCTGTGCGCCATTGGCGGCGATTAAACGCAGGGTGACTTTTTCTGTTCCCTCATTGACGCTATCTGTCAGCGCGGAAATATTAATAGACTTAGTGAGTTCTCCTGGAGCAAAGGTGAGGGTAGTGGTACCCAGGACAAAGTCCGTTCCTTGAGATGCTGTGCCACCACTGACAACTTCAATTCCTACGGTAGTAGAAGCACTGAGATTAGCCCGATCAAGGGCTACCAGAATCTGTCCTGACTGACCCTCCACCAGGGTAGTTGTCTCATCCAGGAAGCGGATGTAGCGATTATCAGCAGAGGGCAAAACCGATGATCCAACAATTGGTGTAATCGTGCTGATTCCGGGGCCAGTCCAAGCTACCGAGAGGTGATCCCCGCCACTTGCTTCCCGGTGTTGCACCTCAATGTAGTAGCGCTGTCCTTGAACGAGATTAATGGAGACTGACTTCTGGCTAGATTTGGCTGTCCATTGCTGGAAACCAACCCAG
>JBJUHT010000165.1:0-46631 GCA_046070105.1 Dolichospermum sp. | reverse complement strand
GTTGTCCGTTGTCCGTTGTCAGTGGTCAGTTGTCAGTTGTCCGTTGTTAGTGGTCAGTGATCTGTTGTAAAAGAACATTTCTCTACAAAGAACATTCCTCTACCCTGCCACCTATTACCTATTACCTATTACCTGTTCCCTGTTCCCTGTTCCCTGTTCCCTATTACCTGTATAACAAAGAACATTTCTCTACAAAGAACATTCCTCTACCCTGCCACCTATTACCTATTACCTATTACCTATTACCTATTACCTATTACCTGTTCCCTGTTCCCTGTTCCCTATTACCTGTATAACATGGTCAGTAACCCTTGCTGACCCAGTAGAATTTCCCTCATAAAACTAAAAATACCCACCCAAATAATCGGGGTAATATCTACACCACCAATAGGTTGAATAAACTTCCGCAACGGGATTAAAAAGGGTTCAGTAGGCCAAGCGATTAGACTAAAAGGCAGACGATTGAGATGGACTTGGGGATACCATGTGAGAATAATGCGGAAAATAAATAAAAACGTCATTACTCCTAAAAATGGACCGAGAACCCCAACAGTTAAGTTAAGACCAGTCATATTGTTTAGCTAATGTGTGATCAAATCCAAAACCTGGGCGCAAACTGGATTATTACTTTAATTTTAACCATAAGGTGTCATTTTCTTGTCAGAATACAAAAACAAAGTTATTGACTTGGGATCATCAATCAAGTAAATACTAAGTTAGACAAATAATCTCGGTCCACTTTTCAAGAAAGTGATTCAAGATTACAATAAAAATAAACTGTGTAAAATGTGTACAAAAGGTCGAAAACTATGACACCCTCTTTAGCAAATTTTCTTTGGAGTCTGGTTTGGGGTACTGCAATTGTCGTTATCCCTGCTACTGTTGGTTTAATTTTCATTAGCCAAAAAGATAAAATCCAACGTTTTTAATCCCTGGAGACTGGAGACTGGGAAAATTATTTCCCTCCCCAGACTCCTGAATTATTGCATAATATTCTGACTAGTTAAAGTAGTGATGGGCTGTTGAGCATTTAACTGGGTATCAGTCGAAAATATAACTCTTGTCAACTGAGTATCCTTGTTCTCATAAGTATCTAAATTAACTCCAAATTTGCTTACTAACTGGAACTCGTGAACATAGATTTAATTTTAGGAAAATAATCATGATTAATTTGGGGCTAAACTCAGCCAGTGTTTTTGCTCAAGTAAACTTCGGAACAAATTCAGCCAGTATTCTAGGAATTTTCTTGGCTGTAGCTGGAGCAGCACTATACTTTCTCCGTTCTGTTCGTCCTGAATTGTCAAGAGATCAAGATATCTTTTTTGCAGCAGTTGGTTTATTATGTGGTTTTATTCTCGTCTTCCAAGGATGGCGACTTGACCCGATTTTACAATTTGGTCAACTGCTTTTGGTCGGTTCTACGGTATTTTTTGCGGTCGAAAGTATTCGTCTACGTAGTATAGCTACACAACAAGCAAAACGTAATACCCCCATCGTAGATGATGAGCGAGAAGTCAGTAGAAAATACTCTTACTCAGAACGACGAAATTATCAAGCGGAAATGGATGCTGATTTAGAACCTCTACCCTACGAAGAAGAAGAAGCCCCCCCACGTCCGAGAATTCGCGGTAGTCGAGATGACCGTTCTAGCCGTGATGACTATTATGATGAAGCACCTCAACGCAGGTCACAAAGTCCACGGAATAGGGAAAAAACAGATTCAGGCGAAAGAAAGCGTCGTCCTAATTCCGGGCGTTCTGTTAGCCCTTCCAGCCAGAGCTATGAAGATGAAAATTGGGGTTCTGTTCCCAAAAAAGTTGATGATTGGGAAAGTTCCAACTCTCAAGATGAGTTAAGAAAACCACCACGTCGCAATAATAGCAGTAATAATCGTCCCCAAGCTCCAGACAGCCGTGAAGATGATGTTACCCCCACTCCTAGACCAAGAAAACGTCGTCCACCCAGAGATTCCGTTCCCCCAAGAAGACAAGATGATGATGAGGCTATCCCAACTGAATATGTACCATACAATCCCATTAATAAGCCCAATAATGAACCGGATAATTCCGATTTCGATGACGATATTTAAAATTAATAAAATGGCAATATTTGAGGTGGAAGTTGGAAAAACACGAATGTGAAAACATTTACACTTAGTTCCTGGCTCCAAAAATCAATTTATTGGAGTCTAATTTTAGGAACTACAAATTTACTAATATCTTGTAATACTCCTGATATCCCTATGGGTGTCGCCTCCCTCAATAGTCGCTATACTGAGGAACAACCTGCTATCAGTGGAAATGGACGTTTTTTGGCTTTGATCTCCAATCGCTCTCGTTATCAGCAGTTGTTGGTATATGATTTGGAAAATCAAAGTTTTATTCCTACACCAGGGTTAAACCGAGCATCAGTAATTACGGAAAGTCCCAGTCTCAGTTATACGGGTCGCTATATTTGTTATCTGACCAGTGATCAAGGTAGACCTGTAGTTGCACTTTATGATCGCGCTTCCCAACAGTCACAAATTCTCACTCCTACTTTTCGTGGTTGGGTGAGAAATCCTAGTATTAGTCCTGACGGACGTTATGTTGTCTTTGAATCTTCTACTCGTGGACAATGGGATATTGAGGTTCTTGATAGGGGTCCAACTATTGAGTTAGATATTCCTAATGGTACAACTGTTTCCATTGAAAATTAAAACTAAAATTAAAATTAAAACTAAAATTAAAAAAATTTTTTCTGTTGCTTTATGCTTCAATGAATTACAAAATATCAACTATTTTATTTTTCTGCTCAATTCTATTAACTGGATGTTTTGGCTATCCACGTCTACTCAGTTACCCCTTTGATTCGGGGGGAAGAAGTCTTAATAGTTTTGCGTCGGAATTAAACCCGCAAATTTCTGGCCGATATATTGTATTTACCAGCGATCGCAGAGGAAGTCAAGATGTGTATATGTTTGATACATTAACTCGTAACTTAGTAAATTTACCTGGATTAAATTCCTTTGATACAATTGCTTCCCATCCTGCGGCCTCTGAAAATGGTAAATTTATTGTCTTTGCTGCGAGTCGTCAAGGAAGAACACAAATTATGTTTTATGACCAAGATGTGCGTCAATTACGGAATTTAGCAGGTGATCTACAAGGAGAAGTCCGCAATCCCACAATTAGTGCAGATGGTAGTAGAATTGCCTTTGAGTATAGTAATAATGGACAGTGGGATATTTTAGTTTATGACCGATTTGGGCGAAAATTGAATATTCGTCAAGATCCAAGTTAAGGAAAAGCCAAAAACCAAAAAGGAGGAAGAAAATAAATTCTTCCCCATGACTAGATTACTAATCATCGCATAAGTAGGTGAACAGAAAAATTTAAAGGTATGTGAAGAAAAGTAAAATCACTCAAAACTCTCTTCCTGTTCCCAGTTAAGAGTTCCCTGTTCCCTTACCCCAACGACAATTTTTAACGCCCACCTACTTATAATTAACCCTGATTTTGTCCAGAATTTTGTACAGACTCAATCAGAGAACGCACTTGTTGAGTTCCTTGGGAGGGTTCAAAGGAAAGGGGAAATTTACCCCTGACAAGCATTCGTAACCCCAAAGGTGCAATACTAAGTAATCCTTGAAGATCCCGGAAATAATTACCAACTACTTGGAGTCCAAATTGACGTTCATCAATCCAACCACCCTGTTTTACTAAATCTACCAAAACTTGACGGTGACGAATTGAACGACTATCATTTTTCTGTTTACGCTCCAGAATTTCCTGTTTAATTTTGGTAATTTGCGCCAAGGGAGCAACTTCCATGGGACAAACTGAATCACAATAAAGACAACGAGTACAACCCCAAACTCCTTGATTTCCGGTGCTATATTTTTCTAATCGTTGTTCTGTATTGCTATCACGAGAATCTGCCACCATGCGGTATGCTTTAGCCAGAGCATGGGGACCAACAAATTCAGAATTGACCTCAACAGCATTACATTCAGAATAACAAGCTCCACACATAATACAATTACCCGTTTGATCTAAGAGCGATCTTTCTTGTGGTGTTTGTAAAAACTCCCTTTCAGGAACTTGTCTACCCGCTGTACTGACATAAGGAGTAACCGTTTCCAAATTCTGCCAAAAATTGCTCATATCCACAACCAAATCTTTAATTACAGGCATATTCCCCAAAGGTGCTACTGTAATTTCTGGAGTAGTTTGAGACTGATGATCAAATGATGAGATTTTTTCCAGTCTGGCCAGTTCACCCCCCACATTTTCCTTACAAGCCAAAGCAGAACGGCCATTTATCCTCACAGCACAACTACCGCAAATTGTATTGCGACAATTTTTGCGAAATGCTAAAGTCCCATCTTGTTCCCACTTGATTTGATTCAGACAATCCAGGATAGTATTACCTGATTCTACCCGCAAAAGGTAGGTTTTGAAAACAGGGTGGGAATTTTCTTGTTGTCGAGCAATCTTAAAAATAACTTCCATCATGATCATTCCAAATATTGGGATCAAATCTTTTCTCTTGTGTGATATATCTCAAAAACCATTAGCACAGCAAGTATGCAGCATCAAGTATAAAAATCGTTCTCTTTTATGCTGAAATTAACCACAGGCTTTACTCCTTCACCCTTGATCCTTTACACTTAATAGGAATTTCGTCAAGCCCCGCGATCAATTCTACATCTTTAAAATATATAGAAGTGTTACAACCAAGAAAAATATTTGCCAGTGGTTATCAAATACCCCATAGATGTGGTAAATTTATTATTCCCCTAGACAAATGTAGATAACTTCATCAGATCTGGGAATTTAACCGTGATCAACAGCGAGGATTTTCTCCCCGCTTTTTGTCTTTGACTACTGATAGCTGCTGTGGCCAAGCCATAGAAATTCCCTCGATTTAACTCATTCTCTCAAAACCAGCCAATCTAAATCACATTAACTTTTATAAAAGTCCTGACATTATCCTCTTGAGAGCATCAACCACAGCGAAAATCGCCCCTGCTTTTTACCCCCTCAACTTCAGGGATTTAGATCAAAATTCAGTAGTAATATAAATTTAAAATTTTCAAAATATTTTGCTATTATTATTTCATGCTACTATTTAATAGGAAATTACGAACTCACAAAATCACGAACAATAACCGCATAAGCACGGCTAAAAATTCTGTCATTTTCTCGCCATCTAGAGACTAGAAAATCATGTCTCTACTGGTAGAATCAAAGGGTGTATGTTCTCAAACCACATACAAATATCTTGCTGTCTTCAACTAAAAATGAGAATTAGGTGTCAGCCCATAACTCAAAAGCGGTAAAAGTCAGCATTAAATGTGAAAAACCTGTAATTTATTGGCTCTACAACTTTTTTGGAGTAGAACTAAACAGATTTGTAAGGGTGGCTAGAAGTTACACCGCACTCAGCAGCCCAAAAAGAAGATAATTTAATTTCTGATGGCCAATGATGGTTAAAATCGCGGTAAAATTACTGGAATTAATGTCTGTGGCAGCCATGACCTAGACTGCTATTATAGTTATCTATAATAGACTATTTTAGTGCTTCCATGTCAGCAGAAATTCAACCATCACCCTTCTATCTATCTGCTTTGTGAAATCTGGTCCCTAACTCAAAAGGTCAGTAGATGAGTGAGAAAATTTTGGCAACGGCTAAGGCCAAGTTCCCCTATCGGTTTGAAGAGATTAAGGAAAATTAAAGCATAATGACTGAAACTGCAACTGCCCCACTAACAGGAAAAACCCTACTGGCGAAAGTTAAAGAACTTTCAACTTTACCCCGTCGAGAAAGAGCAAAACAGTGTGGTTACTACACCGTTACTAAAAATAGCCAAGTTCGTGTTAATCTCACAGATTTTTATGATGCTTTACTGTCAGCTAGAGGTATTCCCCTCAGTCCAGAAACACCTAAAGATGGCCGTGGCCGCGAACCGACATACCGGGTGAGTGTACACCAAAATGGTCAAATCGTGATTGGTGCAACCTACACCAAAGCTATGGGTTTAAAGCCAGGTGATGAATTTGAAATTAGACTAGGTTACAAACACATTCACTTGATTCAGTTAAGCGAAAGTGAGAAACAATTAATCCAGTCTGATGATGATGATGTTGATGTTGATGAATCAGATGCCGAAGAATAAATTATTGCACTGATTAGGGATCAATCTCAGATCAATATTCACAAATTTATCCCTAAAGCTACAGCTAAGTATTAGCTGTAGTTAAATAATTTCAGTGGCATAAGACATAAAAAACGATTTAGCCTTTTCCATAGGTGACAAATTCTGGTAGAGTCTTGATTATCAATCAAGAAATATATTTTTGCGGTAAGTTAGTCGCGTTTTTTATGTCTATTCTATTGTCATTTTTAGAGTCATCGGCCAATATTTTGCTGGAGTTACTTAAACATGAACCAGTATTGTTGGTCATGGCTTTTTTTATGCTCTGGCTAATTTGTTGGTTACCATTAGTAGCAATTTTAGCTATTATCGGTAACTGGCAAATACACAAATCTTTGTCACCAGAACAAAAAGTTCCTTTATTGGTGTCTCTCTACTTATTAGTTCCTCTCATTCTCTGGGAATTTCAACGGTTAAACCTGGGTTCTTTTTCTGATTATGGCTTAGTAGCTAAAGTTTCTATTTTCCGTTCTTTGTTCATTGGTTTTGGCTTAGGTGTTTTCATTTTAGCTATAGTATTCTTTTGTCAAATCTGCCTGGGTTGGTGCTATTTAGAAAAACCTAATATCAAGTTTATACCATCTAGTTTCCTGACAATTTTTTTAGTGGCTTGGTTTGTCGGTGGCATAGAAGAACTAGTATTTCGGGGGTTTTTATTGACCAAATTAGAGCAGAATTATTCAATTTGGTTAGCGGCAATTATTTCTAGCCTAGTTTTTGCTATTTTACATTTAGTATGGGAACAAAAAGAAACTATTCCTCAACTTCCTGGACTATGGTTAATGGCCATGGTATTAGTATTAGCTACATTAGTTGATGGTCATAATTTAGGGATAGCATGGGGACTTCATGCTGGTTGGATATGGACTATTACAACAATAGATACAATAAAACTCATTACTTATACGGGTAAAATTTTTGAATTTGTGACAGGTAAAAATAAAAAACCTCTAGCGGGTTTAACAGGAATTGTATCCATGTTGGCAACAGGGGTAGTGCTTTTATTTATAGCAGGTGCTACACCATAGTGTAATGTCCTAAATACCTTGTCTAAGGCTATATATATGCAACTAAATAGGGTTTACTAAAAAAGTCCTTTCGTGAAGTTTCAGTTATCTGTGATCCGCCAATGCACAGTTTTTTCGATCTCCCTTTCAAAACCAGGTCACTAATTTCTGTGTTTAATAGCCTATAACCTTTGATATATCTCGCTTTTGGACTTATCCAGCCAGCCCTAAATAACAATTTTTTAGTGCTTTTAGCGGCCAAAAGCGTAAAATTCTTATGTTTTACTGACAATTCAGCTTGCGTTGTGTGCTAAATTAGGGAGACAATTTCATTAATTTACATTAATTTATTTATTAAAGTTTCCTTTTGTGGTCAAAGCAAGTTATATTGCCTAACATCACATTTCACATTTGAATCAAAATGTAAATCAACAGTTATGATGACAGTTCTCATTGTTGAAGACAGTAGTCCCCAAAGGATGATAATTACAAAGATCCTCAAATCTAGTGGTTTGGAAGTTACCCAAGCCGTAGACGGACTAGAAGCCTTACAGGTGATTCAAAACACACCTCCCGATTTAGTCGTATTAGACGTTTTCATGCCCCGCATGAACGGCTACGAACTATGCCGATACTTAAAATCCGACCCTAAAACCAAAAATATTCCTGTACTGATGTGTTCCTCTAAAAGTACAGAATTTGACCGTTATTGGGGGATGAAGCAAGGGGCAGATGCTTACATAGGTAAACCCTTCAAAGAAGGTGAATTGCTCGGAACTGTCAAAAAACTCTTGCGAGGATAAGGATGAAAAATCTGATATGGTTAGCAACTCAGAATTTTTAACTGATCCAGGTCCATACCAATTACCACTGGAAAATTCTCCAGAACAGGGTGAGCAAATAGGATTATCATCCGAGCTACATTTGCGCTTTTATCTACCCTCAGGTCAGGAGTTAGCATTTCTGGGTATAGGTATTCGGGAAGTAATTGAACTTAATCCCAATCGGATTACACAAATCCCTAATACCTCCCCCTGGCTTTTAGGTACGATAAATTTACGAGGACGTTTGATTTGGGTCGCTGATTTGGGACAATTTCTGGGTGAAACAACCCCATTAAAGACAGATTGTCCACAAATTTCCATAATTGTTATCGAAGACCAAGACACAATACTAGGTTTAGGAGTTGCAGAAATTTCTGGGATAGATTGGTTGGATACGGGGCATCTCGTACCACTCAATCATGCAGCAGATGTTCAGGCTGAGTTTTTGCGCGGTACTTATGTATTTGATACAGAAACAGAAAAGAAATACTTAAAACTATTAGATCAAGTGGCAATTTTACGAAGTACGCGGTGGTCATAATCAACTTGGGAGAGAGGCAATGGCAAAACCTACAGATAATCAAGATATAACTGATAATCAAAACAAAATAACATATCAACAACAAATTTTTGCAGAGGATGATATAGAGGTTTTATCTGAGCTATTGATCAGTCCAGAGGAATTTGATGATAGTTCTCAACTTGATTCTTTTGGGGAATATGAACTACCAGATACTCAAGAAAATCCGTTTCTGAGTTATAGGGAAATAGAAAAAGATGTGATAGATAAAAGTGATGATCCCTTGGGGATTAATTTAGCTAATGAAATTCCAGTAATTAGTGATGATCACAGCTATTCACCTTTTGCAGAACCTGAATTCTCAAGCCCCGATAAAATGTTCATTGGTGATGAGTTGGAAGACTTTAACCGCAGTGAAAAAGATAGTTATGAAGGAGATTTATTTACTAATAATGTAGAGACAAAACAGGAATCAGATATTAACCAGATGTCCGCGTCAGCCATGTCTTCATGGGAAAAAAATAACGATAATAAGTTTGATTATGATTATGAAGCTTTTACAGCAGCCTTTGATGGTGAAAATGAAGCAAATATGACTGCTGAAATATTGATTTCTGATGGAGAGATTGATGATAATAGAGAGGTTTTAAATGACCTTGATGAAGTTGACAATCTCAACGATATATCAGGATTTGAAATTATTGAAGATAGTAGTGTGATCCTCAAGAGTTCTGAACTGGATAGTTCTGAAAATATTGATCAGTTAATAGCTGAGGGAAGAATCTATAATGATCAAGAATTATTCACAATTAGTGCGGATCAGGAATTGATGCCTGTTTCGTCGCTAATTGGCGAAAAAGAAGCCAATGTAGCGTTGCCAAAAAAAATATTTGCAGCCTTTGAAAACGCTTCTTTAGAGAAGAAACAATGGTGGATAGCCGGGACCGTAGGCGTTGTATCAGTTATGGCAGTGGTGATTGTTAGTGCCTTGGGGTCATTGACAACACCTGTAAAACAAAAACAATCAATAGGCAATACAAATTGGTTCATACCTGTAATAATTCCTCTAACCGCAGGAGTTACCGGTGCAGCTACAGCTTGGTTTATGACTAACTTTATGGTCAAAAAAATTAGCCGTACCACCCGGGATTTACAAAATCAGTTTCATGCTATGGGTCAAGGTAATCTGAATGTAGCAGCTAGAGTCTATTCTGAAGATGAATTAGGACAGTTAGCCACAGGTTTTAATCAAATGGTGCAGTCTATGGTAGCTAAAAACGAGACAGCCTCTGGGGTGACTGTTGAAAAAGAAACTAAAGACAACCTACAAGGTCAGGTAATTCGCCTTCTAGACGAGGTAGAAGGTGCTGCTAAAGGAGATCTAACAGTGCGAGCCGAAGTCACAGACGAAGGACTAGGAGCAGTAGCTGATGCCTTTAATCTGATCATTCAAAATCTTAGGGATATTGTACAACAGGTAAAGTTGTCAGCAAATGAAGTCACAAAAGCAGCCAGTAATTCCGAAGCCTTTGCGAGCAAATTATCACTGGACGCTCTGGGACAAGCAGAAGAATTAGCTTTGGCGTTAAATTCCGTACAAGTCATGAATAATTCCATCCAAAGGGTGGCAGAAGCGGCAAAAGAGGCGGAAACTGTAGCTGGTGAAGCAAGTAAAATCGCTCAAACAGGAGGAGAAGTAGTAGAAAATACTGTAATTGGCATTTTGGAATTACGGGAAACAATGGCAGAAACTAGTCGAAAAGTGAAAAGACTAGGAGAGTCGTCCCAAGAAATTAACTCTATTGTTGCTCTGGTTAGTCAAATTGCTTCACGTACTAACTTACTCGCACTCAATGCCAGTATTGAAGCAGCAAGAGCAGGAGAATCAGGGCGAGGATTTGCAATTGTAGCTGATGAAGTTCGTCAGTTAGCAGATAAATCAGCTAAGTCCTTGCGGGAAATCGAACAAATTGTTATGCAAATTCAAAGTGAAACTAGCTCGGTGATGATGGCTATGGAAGAAGGAACACAACAGGTAATCAGCCAAACTAGATTAGCACAAGATTCCAAGCGATCGCTAGATAATATCATTGCAGTGGCAAATCAAATTGATATATTAGTCCGCTCAATTACTAATGATACTGGAGAGCAAAGGGAAACTTCTCGCGGTGTAGCAACAATAATGCAATCTGTAGAGCGAACAGCACAGCAAACTTCTCAAGAAGCACAGCGGGCTGCGGCAGCTTTACAATATTTAGTGGGAGTATCCGGTAACTTGATGACCTCTGTGGAACGTTTCCGAGTGGAATCTCCAGAATCCTCAAGTCTTGAGGATGGTATTTAGTTTCCATAAGAAAAATATAGTCGGATTATGGGTGAGGAATAAAACCAAGAAACCATAAGTTAAAGCCAATGATTTGTTGATTTATTGAAGATAATGACTATGCAGCAAGAAGAACAGATTTTAGGTTACTTTATTGAAGAAGCCAAGGAACAGCTAAATATCATCGAGCAGGGACTACTAAATCTGGAAACTAATGTCAAAAATGCGGAAATGATGAATGAGATATTCCGCGCTGCTCATTCCATTAAAGGTAGTGCATCAATGTTGGGTCTGAGCAGTATTCAGCACACATCACACTGTCTGGAGGATTGGTTTAAGATTCTTCAAGAACATTCTGTGCAAATAGACGTGAATTTGGAGTCTTTACTACTGGATATCTGTGATAAGTTAAAAATTATGATAGATAATCTTAGTTATCCAATTGATTTATCAGAACAAGAATCAGAAGTCTTCATATCAAAATGGCTGGAGGAACATAGACAAAAACTAGAGTCATTAATTGCAGTTTATGATCATGATACCTTTGCTGATTTATCTACAGCAATATCAGCAGATATCACTAATCAAATAATTCCTGACCATAAACATGATTTCACTGATTTATTACTCTTATGGGAAGATGAAGACAATCTAGAATTAGCTGATATGATTGGCTCGGAAAAGATAGATCATTTATTTGATCATCTTGCAGAAGTAAGTAAAGATAATAATTGGAACTTGTCTTTATTGGCAGAGGAAAATGAATTAGCAATATCTCCCTCTTTAGAAGTAATATCATCTGCCTTAGAAGGGGATTCACTACTCACTGGCACAGAGGCATCTTTATCAAATGAAATTCAAGAAGTAGAGGGATTTTTAGCTGCAACAGCGATAGAAAATGTCAATCAGGTGGTGATTGAAAACGAAGATATTGTAGAGTTAGAAGCATTACTAAATGGCAATGAAGATGACTTATTGTTAATTAACTCCCAGCCAATAGTAATTGGTGAATCTGCTATAGCCGAGTCCGAAGATCTTTTTTCTTCGTGGAAATCAGAAGATGATTTTAGTCAATGGGAGGAATTGTTAACACAGTCCGATTTATCGCTCAATAGTCAGGAGCAAACATTACAGGATCAAACTAAATTACCAAAAACTTCTACGAATAAAGTTCGGGGTGATAGAAGTCGTGGAACAATAGCAGAATTGGAAACTATAAAAGTTCCAGTTAAACAACTAAATGATATCAGTAACTTGGTCGGGGAGTTAGTGGTAAATCGCAATACCCTAGAGCAAGATCGTGAACGTCTCAAACAGTACGTGGATACTCTGCTGGCTCAAGTACAGCATCTCTCAGAGGCGGGAGTGAAAATGCAGGAGTACTATGAAGGATCACTTCTGAAGGCTTCTCTACTGTCTAGTCGTCGCCTTAGAGAATATAAGATCAACCAAAATGCTAGTTATCGCCTTGGTGAAAATGTTGATTATCCCACATTACCGCCTGATCACGGCTTTAGTGAAATTGAAATGGACCAGTTTACGCCCTTTCATGTTCTAGCTCAAGAAATGATTGAGTTTATTGTCCGAGTTCGAGAGTCGGCCAGTGATATTGAGTTTGTTAACGAAAAAATAGAACGGGTAACCCGACAGTTGGGACAAGCAACCAGTAGACTACAAGAAAAATTAACGAAATCACGCATGGTACCATTTAGCCAAGTGATTGATCGCTTACGACGCGGGGTAAGAGATAATGCTATTAAGTATGGTAAACAAGTGGAGTTGGTGACGGAAGGAGTTCATACTTTGATTGATAAGATGATTTTAGATCATCTTACATATCCTTTGACACATATTCTTAATAATGCCATCGCCCATGGTATTGAAACCCCTCAAGTGCGTCAAGCTGCTGGTAAATCAACTACAGGTATTATTAGCATTCGCGCCCTACAACAGGTGAATCAAACGATTATTTCTGTAAGTGATGATGGTGTTGGTATTGATCATCAAGAAGTTAAAAACAAAGCTATCAAAAAAGGTATTATTACCTTCAAACAAGCCAGAACAATGTCTCGTTTTGACATATATAAGCTCTTATTCCTGCCCTGCTTTAGCACAGCCGATGAGGTAAATGATATCAAAGGGAGGGGTGTGGGTCTAAATGTGGTTGAAAATGATATTAATCATATTCGCGGTAGAGTTACCACTGATTCGACACCGGGTATAGGGACTACTTTTACTATTTTTCTCCCACAGACCCTGAGTATTTGCAGGGCTTTACTATGCACCTGTGATAGATTCAAAATTGCTTTCCCAATGGATGGTGTGGAAGATACTCTCAGTATTTCTGCCCATTCCCAAATCATCCAACAAGATCTGCATCAAGAATTATTTATGATCTGGCGAGGTGTAAAACTTCCTATCAAACCTCTAAAAGATATCTTAGTTTTTAATCGTCAGTATCATTCCGGTCAAGCACTAGTCACGAAACAAAATAATGAATTTTCCGTAATCGTTGTCCGTTCAGGTAATACGATGTTCGGTTTACAAATTGACGAAGTTTTGGGTGAACAAGAAATTGTCATCAAGCAATTTGAAGCACCAGTATCTAAGCCTATTGGTGTAGCAGGTGCTACAGTTATGGGTGATGGCATGATTATGCCCATTGCTGATGTGGCAGAAATTATTGATCTGTGTGATGGTAAAATATCTAAATTGTGGACAAGTTCGGCTTCTCCTCCTGTTGAAATTTCTACCTCCGATCCCAATGAAACAACCGTATTAATTGTCGATGACTCCATTACCGTGCGAGAGCTTTTGTCTCTAACTTTTCGCAAAGCTGGTTATCGTGTAGAAAAAGCCCGTGACGGACAGGAAGCTTGGGATAAACTTCGTTCTGGGTTACTTTGTAATATTGTTTTTTGTGACATTGAAATGCCGCGTTGCGACGGACTGGAATTATTGTCACGGATTCAGCATGATGACAATCTTAATCATTTACCTGTTGCCATGCTCACCTCTCGTGGTGCTGATAAACATAGAAAAATGGCGGCAGAACTGGGTGCTAGTGGCTACTTTACTAAACCATATTTAGAGGAAGCTCTTTTAGAAGCAGCAGATCGGATGTTGAAAGGAGAGAAACTTGTGACTGCTAATTAAAAGTTCTCCGTTCTCTGTGACTGCTGGTGGTCAATAATTGGTAAGACTCTATAGCTACCAAAAATTTTCAATATTTCCGTATATTTTCTTAATTGCTGTAAAGCAGATTTCATGATCACTGTATTCACGTCTGCTTCTATGTCCAAATAAAATAAGTATTCTCCCAGGGAACGTTTTGTAGGCCGTGATTCAATGCGACTGAGATTGATACTTAAATTGGCAAATACTTCTAGTGCTTTCACTAATGCACCTGGTATATTAGCTGGGACACTAAAGGCCAAAGATGTATGTGTACAATCACTAGTATTATTTTCTTCTGTGCTAACTACCCAAAAGCGAGTGCAATTTTCTGGGTAATCATTAATCCCCGGGACAAAAACAGGTAAATTATACAGTTGGGCTGCACGACTAGAGGAAATTGCTGCTGTTGTTGGTTCTACTTCTAATCTCCGTAGTGCTTCCGTAGTCGAATTACTGGCAATCAAGTTGACATTTGGCAAAAACTGTGATAACCACCCTTGACATTGAGCTAAAGCTTGAGGATGAGAATAAACAGTTTTAATATCATCTAAACTGGTGCATTTGGAGACTAATGTATGTTGAATGGGTAAAATTAAAGCTAATTGAATTTTTAAATTACCCAATTGCCATAAGCTATCTAGTGTCATATTGACACTACCTTCAATCGAGTTTTCTACGGGGACAACAGCTATATTTGCCTTACCAGTGATTACAGCTTGCAATGATTGAGCAATGGTAGCATAAGGACATAACAAATTATTTTCAACGGTCATATCCTCATGGTTTTGCAACCAATTGAGATAAAAAAAGGCAGCTTGTTCAGCATAAGTTCCTGGTGGACCTAAATGTGCGATTTTCAGATTCATACTTTTAAATTCGCCGATTTTGATTGATAATAAAAAAACAGATAGTTGAATTTACTTATGATTACTAAATTTACTGCCTTTGAGTCCGTGGAAATCTCGGTAAATCAGTGTTCTATTCCTATTAGGCATTATCTCCGACAACCTCAACGGTTGGTCAATGCCTTGGCTGATCATACCAGAATTGAGCAGTTGTCAGCAGAAGTGTTTCGTCTGAAAATGCGTCCTCTATCTTTTATGTCACTGAGTATTCAGCCGACGGTAGATATGAGAGTTTGGGCAGATACAAGCGGAACGATTTATTTGCGGTCACTCCGTTGTGAAATTTTAGGCTTCGAGTACATTAACCAACGATTCGATCTGAATTTAAAAGGTTACCTATCACCAATTGAAATCAATAATGGCACTTCCATACAAGGTAAAGCAGATTTAGAGATATTAGTGGACATACCCCAACCATTTTCCCTAACACCCAAATCAATTTTAGAAGCTACAGGTAATGGCCTCCTCAAAAGCGTGTTATTAACGATTAAACAAAGATTATTACATCATCTGCTCAGAGATTATCACCATTGGATGCACCAAGCTACAAAGGAGTTAGAAACTGATCATCCCAGCACTGATAGCACGATTCCTAATGCAGATCTGATAACAACCGTTAATTAATCCCTTCCATTCTACCTATCTACTGATAGGCTGATCCTTGAGTGTCGTTTATTACCTATTTCACTCTGAAAGTGTCGGCACTACTCAGTTCACAGGCTCAACCGCTCATAGTCCAATTACAAAAGGTGATTTCCAGCACAACACCATCTAAAAACCTTACCTCTTAACCTGATACATCCATAGCCGAAGAGCGACGACGACGACGACGATTAGGAATAGGAGTAGAAATATTAGAAGAGTCAGAGTCAGTTTCCCCAGATGTCAATTCTGGGACAGTCCTTAACCCAGGAGAATCAACCTCCGACTCAAAAGTTTGTTCCTCCGAAACCTTGATCAGCTTAGGAATCAAGGCATCACTGCAACCGTGAGAATCTTCCCTTTCATTAATAACTGCCTCAGAGAAATCACTTAACTCAGTTAATTCATTTAGTTCCGTAGCTGTAAATTCTCCCGGTTCAACAACATTAATAATCACCGACCTAGAACTTTTACCCTCACGATCTAACTTGAGCAAAGGAGAAATTCCCATTTCAGCATAAGTATCCTGTTCCTTAGCCGACATTTCCACAGTGATCACCTCTGGTGGTTCAACCTTAATTGGTTCAAGCTTCACCCTTACCCGTTCCGGTTTTTCCGTCCACCCTGATTTATTAATAGTAGGTGGAGAGATTTCTGATATTGGTAATTCCACCTCATCCAATTCTAAACCTGGATCATTAAAAGCCAAAGAACCTAACCCAGAGCGCCGTTCATCCTTACCATTAGTTCCATTGTCACTAGTTTTAGGACGACGAGTGCGGGTACGACGCTTACCATCATTTAGCTCCTGATAACTAGGATGATTAACCAGATGTAAAGGATTAAAATCTGAATCACCCTCAAAACCTTCTCCAAAACCCTCATAGGCATCTCGTGGCGTAGCAGCCGTCACACTACCGATATCAGGTATGCGGGTAGCTAACCGTGGTTCTTTGAGTGGCACACTTCCAAAACGTTCCGGTATATCTGTAACCAGAATGGGAAGACGGTTATCCGATTCTCCTGGTAATCTCACAGTATGTCCTAAACCGCCGCAGGCAGGACAAGACTCGCCAAATAACTCATAAATGTTTTGTCCTTGACGCTTGCGGGTTAGTTCAACCAGACCTAATTCCGTCAATTGGGCAATTTGGGGACGAGCCTTATCAGCCTTGAGAGCTTTGTTGAAGTGTTCCAACACCTGCATTTGGTCCCGTCGGGATTCCATATCAATGAAATCAACCACAATCACACCCGCAATATTCCGCAAACGTAACTGACGCGCAATTTCTGCCGCCGCCTCACAATTTGTCCATAAAACCGTTTCTCTAGCCGTTGCAGAACGAGTGAAAGAACCAGAGTTAACATCTACCACAGTTAAAGCTTCCGTAGGTTGGATAATAATATAACCCCCTGAAGGCAAATCCACCCTTGGTCTGAGAGCTTCCCGGATAGCCGCATTAATACGGAAATATTCTAGAATTGGAGAGCGATCGCGGTGATGATCAATTAGTAAACCTTGAGGCGTTTGTCCACCACTCCAGATCTGTAAATATTGCTTCACCCGTTTTAAGCCAGAACTGGAATCAACAACAATACGATTCACATCACCACCATACATATCCCTAAGCACTCGCTGAATAAAATCATCATCACGGTTCAGTAGAGCCGGCGCACGGGAAGTCACTGCTTCTTGCTGCACAAACTCCCACTGCTTTTGTAGCACCTCCAAATCTTCAATAATTGCTTCTTCTGGCTTCCCTTCAGCCTCCGTGCGTACCAGCAAACCCATCCCTGCTGGTTTCACCAAAATTGCCAAAGCTCTAAGACGATTACGCTCACCCTCACTCTTAATCCGTCTTGATAAGTTTACACCTCGTCCATAGGGCATTAGCACCACATAACGACCAGGTAAAGTAATGTTTCCCGTCAACCTCGGACCTTTAGAGCCAGTTGGCTCTTTCATCACTTGTACTAAAGTTTTTTGCTGTGGTGTCAATAATTCCGTAATCGCTGCTGCACTTCGTTTTAGCCTCAATGGACCTAAATCAGTGACGTGAATAAAACCATTACGCTCCGGGTCGCCGATATTGACAAAAGCCGCATCTATCCCAGGTAATACATTTTCTACCACACCTAAATAGATATCACCAATTTGGTGATGACCAGTAGCTACAACGAGTTCCTGTATTTGATCTTCCGAAAATACGGCAGCAATTTGATGCTGCTCTGCGATGATAATTTGTTTTGGCATTCAATTTCCTCAAAAACTGGTAGTGAGTGCGGTAGGAAATACAAAAATTTCTCTGTTATCCCGCTCCTACAGTCACTACTGCAAGGTACTACTAGTAATAAAAATTTCCAATTTTTAGCTCTGCTTTTGGAGAGCTAATTATACTGCGATGGTGTTTATACACCTACTCTTCAACAGCACATAGTTTTAGAACTTTAATCAACCTTCCTTGGCTGATTTACCATACTATACGCTGCGATCTCAAGTTTGCATATCCGTAGATATCATTCCCAAAGTTAACTTTTGTTCAGCTAAAGTTGACTGTACTTAAATACCAAGGACTTGATCATTCCATTACACATTGGTTTGACCGTTTGCTGAGGTAGACACACTTGCCTTTAGCAATGGATTTGCTACCCGTGTTGATACCTGATAATTCAGCTATGTACAAACAACTCAGTGGGTAATCTTGACAAGAATTTTAATTTTGGCGGCTTTTAATTAACCTTCGTGCCTGTGAATATCACAGGTAGTCAATCAAGTCACTCAATGCAGCACCAGAAAATTTCTCTTAATTGCCATTCTAACGCAACTTTGGTAAAAATCAATTATCAAAATAGATATCTTCTGGTCTTTTCTCCAATGGTAAGTTAGAGAATAAATTTGTAAATAGCAAATAGATATCATTCAGTTTGTTCAAAACTTTTCGTCAACACCAGCAAAGAAGTAAAATTAGCGAATTTTTCGAGATCCTGATATCCTTGTTAAAGCATCTTGAAATGTCGGTGGTAACTGACGCATAATTTTACCCTTTTCCCGATCTAAAGCCACTAAGGTCACCTGAGCGGTAACATATAACTCCTGGTTATCGGCAGAAACAATAGTATAATCCCAGTTCATACGCACTCCTGTCACTTCATTCATCCGTGCTTTTACTATGATGGCCATCCCCAACTGCACAGAACGATGATAACGAATTGACAACTCTACCACGGGCAAATCGCAACCTAAAGCTACTAAATCAGCAAATTCAATGCCGATAGAACGTAAACATTCTACCCGTGCTTCTTCCATCCAGGTTAAATAAGTCCCGTGCCAAACAATACCAGCATAGTCAGTGTGGTGAGGTTGGGCCCTAACTGGATATTCAAACCAATTTTCAAATGCGACATTGGTAACATTCTCAATAGCACTTGTTGGTGGTAATTGGGGTGGGGTCGTTTCTGGAGACATTTTAATAATTTTCTGATCCTTTTTTGAGCAACAGTAGCAAAAATTGATAAAATCTTGTAAATTGGGAAGTTTTCAACTGTATTCCAATTTTACCAGATTGTAAAAACGTTGCATGAAACCTCCATAATTCAGAAAATTTGAGCAATACTGGTACAAGAAGGCAGATAAAGAACTTACAAAAATGACAATTCAACCTATTGATAAGACTTTCCTGGACTGGACGGGCGATACTTTAGCAATTGGCTTATTTGAAGATGCGGTACAATTAACAGGTGATTTAGCGACTTTAGACCAGAAATTGGCTGGAATCCTCACAGAACTAATTGCTGAAGAAGAATTTACTGGTAAAGTCAATAGTACCATATTCACCAGGATAGGCGCGGGTAATTTGGTACGAAAGGTGATTTTAGTTGGCTTAGGTAAACCAGAGGCACTACAATTAGAAACCCTGCGACGAGTTGCGGCCACAGTTGCACGCACCGCTAAAAAGCAGAAAACTAAAACCCTGGGAGTTAGTTTACCACTATGGAACAATGATCCAACCGCTACAGCCCAAGCTATTACTGAAGGTATAGAATTAGCACTTTACCAAGATATTCGCTTTAAGTCTGAAGCAGCGGATAAAAGCCCCAATATTGAAAATATTGATTTCCTGGGTTTAGTAGGACAACAAGCAGCTATTAACCGTGCAGGTCAAATTGTTTCTGGAGTCATTTTAGCACGGCAGTTAGTAGCAGCCCCAGCTAATGCAGTGACACCGATTACTATGGCCGAAACTGCTGGGGCGATCGCTCACGAATATGGGTTAGAATTGGAGATTCTAGAACAGGCAGAATGTGAAAAATTAGGTATGGGGGCATTTTTAGGAGTAGCCCAGGCTTCCGAATTACCACCTAAATTCATTCACCTAATTTATAAACCAGCTACCACACCCAGACGCAAGTTGGCTATTATTGGTAAGGGTTTAACTTTTGATTCTGGTGGTTTAAATATTAAAGGTGCAGGTAGCGGTATTGAAACCATGAAAATGGATATGGGTGGTGCTGCAGCTACTCTGGGTGCTGCTAAAGTCATTGGACAATTAAAGCCAGATGTGGAAGTTCACTTTATATCAGCCGTTACCGAAAACATGATTAGCGGTAAGGCTATGCACCCTGGAGACATCTTAACCGCTTCAAATGGCAAAACCATCGAAGTGAATAACACCGATGCTGAAGGGCGTTTAACCTTGGCTGATGCCTTGGTATATGCTGATAAATTGGGTGTAGATGCGATCGTTGATCTAGCTACCCTTACAGGTGCTTGTGTGGTGGCTTTGGGTGAAGATATTGCTGGTTTATTTACACCAGATGACGCTATCGCTTCCCAACTCCAAGCAGCCGCAGAAACAGCCGGTGAGAAAATTTGGCGTTTACCAATGGAAGATAAATATTTTGATGGGCTGAAATCTGATATTGCTGATATGAAAAATACAGGACCTCGTTATGGCGGTTCTATTACTGCTGCTTTGTTTCTCAAACAGTTTGTTAAGGATACTCCCTGGGCGCATTTAGACATTGCCGGTCCTGTGTGGGCTGATAAGGAAAATGGCTATAACGGTGCAGGGGCGACAGGTTTCGGTGTCAGAACATTGGTTAGCTGGATTTTGAGTTAGTTTACAGCAAGTTCACTTGAGTTAGGTACACCTGATGCGGGCATCTTGCCCGCACCACAAGAGTTTTATCATTAATATCTGTACTTCATAATACCGAGAACTGCTGTAATTTCACCTCAACAGGGCGGGGTTTCCCCGTCCCATAAATTAGAAAATTGTGAATCAGGGTGTAAATTGTGAGTTTTGATAATGTTTGTAAAATCCTAGCGGAAAAATATCCCCTTGATTTTGCTAACTGGTTGCTACCGGAAACAGTCGAAAAAATCAAAGTCTTAAAAACTGAACTCAGCATTGAACCTATTCGTGCAGATTCCGTTATATTGCTGCAAACAAAAAACAGAATCCTACATCTAGAATTTCAAACTAGAACCAAATCAGAAACTCCCATTCCGTTAAGAATGTTAGATTATTTTGTCAGATTAGTTAGACAATATAATTTACCTGTTACCCAAGTGGTGATTTTCTTGCAGGAAACAACTAATGAAATCGCTTTTACCGAGGCTTATATTGATGAAATGACCAAGAAATTTTAGATTTTAGATTTTAGATTTTAGATTTTAGATTGTGAATTTTCGGTACAAGGGTCAACGGCCGTTGACCCGTAGAATTTCACGGCGGAACTAATCCAAAATTGCTAATCTAAAATCCCCAAGCTCCATAGTTGAGGGTGGAGTCAATCCAAAATCCAAAATCGTAAATCCAAAATCCACTGACACATCATCGCTATCGAGTCATCAGAATGTGGGAGCAAGATTCAGATTTGTTTCTCAATAACCCAGCATTACTTCCATTAGCACCATTAACAAAAACAAATTCCGCACCAGAATTATTATCCCAAGTAGCCAGAGAAATTGCTAAAATTACAGATGTACCAGCCAGACAGAATACTGCTGCTTACACAGAGATTTTAGCAGGTTTACGGTTTGAGAAAAATCTAATTCGTCAATTATTGAGCGAGGATATTATGCAAGAATCTGTAATTTACCAGGATATTTTGCAAAAAGGTGAACAAAAAGAAGCTTTTCGTTTTTTAAATCGTCAATTAAATCGGCGGTTTGGGGAAATGGATTTATTTATAGTGGAACGAATTCGTTTGTTACCTACTGAACAGTTAGAAATATTGGGAGAAGAGTTTTTAGACTTTTCAGGAATATCGGATCTAGTTAATTGGTTAGATACACATATTCCCAGAAGTTTATAGGATTTTTTCTAGATTCTCGATTTTGGTTCATTTCCATGCTCCGCGTGGGAATGCAGAACCAGAGGCTCGGTCTCGAAAATAAGGGAGGTAGAATCTAGGAGAGCATTCCCAGTCTGGAGACTGGGAACGAGGAACTCTGAACTATCAACTAGAAATTAATGACTGATTTTCCAAACTTTCATCTTTCAATGTTCGGGGGATAGATACAGCTAATAAAAACATATTACCTGTCATATAAGAGAGTAAAGTAGACCACAATAAATGATTACTATGAAAATACCAGGCAGCAATTACTAGTGGCATGAAACCTACTGCAAAAGATAATAATACCACATTCCGCAAAGTTGCACCTTCTCGTAAACCGATAAAATAACCTTCTAAAACAAAAGTTATACCTGTAACTACGCAAACCGGAAGTAACCAAATCGTATATTGATTAATATCTTGATTAACTTCTGCATGATTAGTTAATAATCCAAATATCTGATCAGGAAATAAAATAGATGTGCCAGAAAACCCTAATGCTATGACTAAACTAGTCAGTCCAGCAACTATCAATAAAGGTATCATTTCTTGGGTATTACCTTTACTTTTAAAATTAGCTGTCATAGTTTGCACTGTTAGTCCGACACCATTAATTGTGAACTGACTTAAAAGAGCAATTTGTAACAATAAACCATTTTGTGCTAAGACCGTTGTTCCCATGGTTGCACTTAAATTAGTAAAGATAGAATAGACAGAAATCAATAATATGAAACGGACTAAAATATTACCTTTTAAAGCAACAGTTCCTTGCAAAGCTACCCAATCAAATAATTCTTTAATAGCGGCTGGTACGGTTTGCCAAGGAATAGTAAAAACCATCCATATTAAGCCGACAATTAAGGCTAAATATTGGCTTAATGCTGTTGCTAAACCTGCTCCTGTACTTGCCCAACCCCATTGAAAAATCATTAAATAATCTAACAATACATTAGAACCATTACCCACAATGGACATTAATAAGACTACCCAATTCATTTCTCTGCCTAAAAACCAACCGAATAAAACAAAATTGAGTAGTACAGCTGGTGCAGCCCAAATTCGTGCATAAAAATAATCAACTCCAGCGGCTTCGATATCTGAAGAACCACTTAAAATGAAAAAGCCAATTTTTTGTAAAGGATATTGTAATAAAATAATAATTAAACCCAGGAATAAAGCAATTAAACCACTACGTAAACCAGCTAAAATTACTTCCTGATCATCATTTTTGCCTACTGCTTGAGCGGTAATGGCATTAGTGCTAGAACGGATAAATTTTAAGACTCGATAAAGATAATCAAAGAGAATAGTTCCTAAAATTACTCCTGCTAAATGTCGAATATCTGTTAAATGTCCTAAAAAAGCAATATCTACTAAACCAGCTAAAGGAACCATCATGTTACTGAGAATACTGATACTGGTTAATCGGTAAAATCGGCCTAAGAAGTTGTACTTATTGGGAAGTGTAAATATCATCTTTGTTCTTGGGAGTGCTGTAATTTTAGTAAAAATAGGTAGATTTAATGCCTGCTAATAAACATTTATGCAAACTTATGGATGTCCATAGCCTAATTCTGTCATCAATGTTAACACGATTGTTAATTAATAACTCAAGTAACTAGTTATCTAGTTGGGGCTGGTAATGGGTAATGGGTAATGGGTAATGGGTAATGGGTCATTTCATTGGTGAGTAATTTTCTGTTGTAATTCTGTAAATCCTTTAATCATGGACATCCTGGGCTATCAGATGTTTTTTCTAACTATAGGAATCCGGTTTGATTCTGTGAATTTACTTGTGTGGTCAGGGAACAGGAAAGACAGAATTGATACCTACTGAGTCTTGTATGGCTACGCCACGCAAGCTATCAAAAATCAAATATTATTCCTATAGCAACTGATGTTAATATCTATTGACTAAGATGCCCAAGGCTAATTTTTAGCGGGTTGTATCAGTAGTTGTTGTATGCTTACCGTGGTTTGATGCTATCTAGATTTTGATTCTAGGGTTCTGAACCTACTTCCCGATAATTTCTGATGGCTTTTTTGAGAAGTTGGCATTTTTAAGTATTACAATCTGATAAAATTTGTAAGGTTTCTATAAGCTCTGAGCAATGGGATCGACTGGTGTAAGAATCGCAATTGACGCAATGGGGGGAGATCATGCACCCGCTGAAATTGTCGCCGGCGCACTGCGGGCGCGAGAGGAATTGGGTGTGAAAATATTATTGGTTGGAGATCCCCAACGAATTGAGGCTGTAATACCGCCAAAAACTAATATGGCGGATTTGGAGATTGTTCCTGCTAAGGAAGCGATCGCTATGGATGAAGAGCCTCTCAACGCAGTTAGGCGTAAGCGAGAATCTTCAATTAATATAGCGATGGATTTAGTCAAAAATAAACGAGCAGATGCGGTATTTTCTGCGGGACACTCTGGGGCGGCCATGGCCTCGGCTTTGCTGCGCTTAGGAAGATTACCAGGAATAGACCGTCCGGCCATTGCTACGGTATTCCCCACTATCAAAGCCGGTAAACCAGTAATGATACTGGATGTTGGTGCTAATGTAGACTGTCGTCCTAAATTTTTAGAACAGTTTGCAGTCATGGGTTCAATTTACAGTCAGTATGTTTTGGGAACAGAAAACCCGAAAATAGGTTTATTGAATATTGGCGAAGAAGATACCAAGGGTAATGAAGTGGTTTTTCGCGCCCACCAATTGTTAAGGGAAAATACTCAAATTAATTTTACTGGTAATGCAGAAGGACGGGATGTATTATCTGGTGAATTTGATGTGATTGTCTGTGACGGTTTTGTGGGTAATATTTTACTAAAATTTGCCGAAGCAGTCGGGGGTGTAATTCTGCAAATTCTGCGAGAAGAATTACCCCAAGGGCTACATGGTCAAATCGGGACAGCGATTTTAAAACCCAACCTCAAGCGCGTTAAACAGCGCATGGATCACGCTGAACATGGAGGGGCTTTGCTTTTAGGTGTCAGCGGTATTTGTTTTATTGGTCATGGTAGTTCCCAAGCACCATCTATTTTTAGCGCCATTCGCATGGCGAAAGAAGCTGTAGATAATCAGGTGTTAACAAGACTCCAATCTCAATATCAAATTCTCCAAAATGAAAGTAGTTAGTTGGTATTTCTACCATGGAAATTATCACTAACAGCTATTTGTCAATTGTCATCCAATTGGAGACTAGGGATGAAAATCCCTAAGCACAAAAACTCAAGTTGGAATTGTCATTGGTACTCGTTATTAATGCTTACAAACAAGACAATTGACAATTAATTACTGACAATTGACAATTGAGGATATTCAGAAGTGCAAAATTTTTTAGCCGGCGGCATAGCAATTACAGGAAGTGGTTCAGCAGTCCCAGAAACGGTTTTACATAACCAACAATTAACTCAATTGGTGGAAACATCAGATGAGTGGATTACTTCTAGAACAGGTATCAGTCAGCGGCGGTTAGCATTACCCCCAAACTCACTGACATTATTAGCCACCGCTGCGGGTGAACAGGCTATTGCAGCAGCAGGAATTACAGCAGCAGACATAGATTTAATTTTACTGGCTACATCTACCCCTGATGACCTCTTTGGCAGTGCTTGCCGTGTTCAAAGTGAATTAGGTGCTGTTAAAGCAGTGGCCTTTGACTTAACTGCCGCTTGTTCCGGTTTTATCTTCGGTTTGGTAACAGCGGCACAATACATCAGAACGGGTGTTTATCAGAATGTACTCTTGATTGGGGCAGATATCCTCTCTCGCTGGGTAGATTGGCAAGATAGACGCAGTTGTGTATTGTTCGGTGATGGGGCTGGAGCAGTGGTATTACAAGCGAATAAAAGCGATCGCTTATTAGGATTTTCCCTCAAAAGCGACGGTTCTCAAAATCAATATCTCAATCTGTCCTATGATGGCTCTATTGTAGAACTGACAGGGGATATTCATGTATCTACGGGCAAATATCAGTCCATGACCATGAATGGAAAAGAAGTTTACCGCTTTGCTGTCCAAAAAGTTCCCGAAGTAATAGATAAAGCCCTATTTGTAGCTAATCTGAAAGTGGAAAATATAGACTGGCTAATATTACATCAAGCAAATCAAAGAATTATTAATTCCGTTGCTGAACGCTTGAATATTCCTGAACATAAAGTTATCAGCAATGTTGCTAACTATGGTAACACTTCTGCCGCCTCTATTCCCCTAGCTTTAGATGAAGCGGTGCGAGAGGGAAAAATCAAAACTAATGATATCATTGCTACCTCTGGTTTTGGGGCTGGACTTTCCTGGGGTGCGGCCATTTTCCAATGGGGAAGATAAATAATTAACAACGGACAACGGACAACTGACCACTGACAACTGACAATTAACAACTGACAACTGACAACTGACCACTGACAACTGACCACTGACAACTGACAAATAACAAATGACTAAAACTGCATGGGTGTTTCCCGGACAAGGTTCTCAAGCATTGTCTATGGGAATAGACTTATTAAATCTACCATCTGCCAAAGAAAAATTTATGCAAGCTGAGGCAATTTTGGGCTGGTCTGTGACAGATATTTGT
Source organism: Dolichospermum sp. (assembly GCA_046070105.1). Classification (GTDB taxonomy): domain Bacteria; phylum Cyanobacteriota; class Cyanobacteriia; order Cyanobacteriales; family Nostocaceae; genus Dolichospermum. The sequence continues at coordinate 20,111 of JBJUHT010000165.1, read as the reverse complement.
GAAAGTGATATTGACACCCTATCACGGACAATTTATACCCAGCCGAGTTTATATGTCATCGAAAGTATAATTGCTGATATATTGCGAGAAAAAGGACAGCAACCAGACTTAGTTGCAGGTCACAGTTTAGGGGAATATATCGCCCTTTATGTCGCAGGAGTTTTTGAATGGTCTGCTGGTTTATACTTAGTAAAACGGCGGGCGGAACTCATGGAAAGTGCTGCTGGTGGGATGATGACCGCACTTATCAACTTTGATAGAGAAGAGTTAGAAAAAGTTATTAAGGAGACACCTAATGTAGTTTTGGCAAATGATAACAGTCCTGCTCAAGTTGTAATTTCTGGCACACCTGAAGCTGTACAAGCCGTCACGTCTCAAGTCACAAGCAAAAAGGCTATTCCCTTAAAGGTTTCAGGAGCATTTCATTCTCATTTAATGAAAGCAGCAGCCACGGAATTTCAAGAAGTTTTAGACTCAGTGATTTTTCAGTCAGCAACAGTCCCAGTTTTATCTAATGTTGACCCAATTCCAGCCACAGCAGCAAAAACTTTGAAAGACCGCCTTTCTCAACAAATGACAGGACCTGTGCGCTGGCGAGAAATTTCCTTGCAATTCCCAGAAAATGGTGTTGAGAAGGTTGTGGAAATTGGTCCTGGTAATGTTTTGACCGGTTTAATTAAACGGACTACTTCTGGGTTAATTTTGCAAAACGTCCGTAATGCTCAGGAGTTACCTGCTTAGGTTAAATTTATGAAATATCGTCAGCAGTTAACTGTATAGCCTGTTAAATGTCTGACTTCTATAGGCTGGTAATAAGACCAGCCTATCTACTATGTGTTAGCGGCTAACCACTTTTGGGCTAGATAAATTTTCTTATTTGAACTGTTCTTTTATGCACTTACCTTCTTTCCTATGGTTATGGAAAATAGCCGCTTGGTCTATGGGGTTATCCTTGACGGCATACTTGTTTTTAACGATAACTGGTATTTGGATGTTATGGGTCAAAACTACTCTCAAAGTCCCCATAAGAATGATATTACCTTGGCATCGTGGCCAAGTGCGATCGCTCCATTATATCATCGGTATCACTATGGTTGGTCTAGTCTTACTCCTGTTAGCAGTTGGTATTGTGGGTACTTTGGGACATTTTGGTTCTTTAGGACATTCTCCACATTTAGGGGCTGGGTTAATAGTGGTGATATTAGTTTTAGTATCTGCTTTTAGCGCCACCCAAATTAGTACGGGTAAGTCTTGGGCTAGACCTTTACATCTTGGTTGTAATCTGTTATTATTACCAGGCTTTATTTGGGTATCTTTGAGCGGTTGGACGGTGGTACAAAAGTATTTACCTTAACTAGGGCTTGCTGAATGAGTTGTCTAGGAGGGAAGTGCTACACCACGGGGACAGGGAACAGGGAAAAGTTTTAACTGTTTGGAGGAAGATATGATCAGACTAAACTCAAATCTCCTTCCCAATGCTAAAAATGCAGTTGTTGACATTCGTAAATTGCGTGACTACTCTCTTAATCCAAATCATTCTACAGGAAAGGATAAAGCTCGTCTATTTTCATCAATTTTAGGTATGACTGCTGAAAATGCTGAAGAATTGCGCCAGATTATTTTGGAACAAGTTAAAATTCAAGAAGCGTGCCTAAATAAAAGTGATCAACATGGACAACGTTACTATGTAGATTTTACTTTAATACGAGAAAATAAAAGTGCAAACATTCGTAGTTGTTGGATTATAGAGCCTGGTTCTGATTTTCCAAGATTAACGAGTTGCTATATTAAATTGTAATATAATGAGGTAATCAAAAATGACTAAAATTACGCCCAAATTACTAGACGTGGTAGCATTAACAGTTGACTTACCTGAATACAACTTACTGCGTGGTCAGGTTGGTACAATAGTGGAATTATTAGCAGATGGTACTGTATTTGAAGTAGAATTTAGTGATAGTAATGGACAAGCTTACGAATTTGTTGCTTTAAATTCAGATCAAATTATGGTTTTATATTTTGCACCAATATCCCCTAATTTAGTGCTGAAAATGGTTACAGCATAACTAACTTTAGCAAAAGTAGGTTGGTTTCATTTAGGCAACTCTAACTCTTTATAATATACTTGGTAAGATTTTACTACTACTCCAACCTACTCACGAAAATTTATCAATGTGACAGTTGTGGGTACAGAATGTGGGTTTTAACTCTTTTACCTAAATATTGCTCATGCTTTTTGATTGGTTCAAAATCCAGAAAACTAAATTTTGATGTGTAGCTTTCTGTAGTAATATGATTTTAGGAGATCTGCTGAGACTTACAGTTAACTACCTTTTTAACTGCTGAACACCTGTCCACCAAGCTAGTCCAGCCATAAATAATATTCCCATAACTCCCTGTAAAGGATTATTATTCACACCAGTTACCCAATCAGGAACTTGTCCCGAATATTGGGTTAATTGTCCAACATTAATGATATAATAACCCCAAACTAGTCCACCATGTAAACCTATAGGCAAGCCTAAACGTCCCCGTTTCCAACGTTTTCCCCATACCTGGGTTAAACCCAATAGCACTAGGGCGGGAAACTGTGGTAAAGTATGAATAATTGCCTCTAAGGTTTTAATGAAATGGGTAACAGCAAATAAAATTGCATCTATCCAAAAAGCAATATTTAGTTTATAATCTCTTTGTAGTTCATCTAGTAACCAACCCCGGAATAATAGTTCTTCTGCAAAACCTATACCAAAACCAACTAATAAACCTTCTAATATTATTTTCCCTAAAAATGCTTTGGGCTGTTGCCATACTAACCAACCTAGCACAGCTTCTAAACCAAATAACACTAAAACACTAATTAATCCTATGGTTAACCCCTGGAAGAGTTCTATACCATTAAAGCGTGTAAATTCTAATCCATAACGGCGGAATATTCCTGGCTGTTGGTAGACTTTTTTCCCCCAGATATTCAGCAGCAAAATAAACTCAACATATAATATCACTATTGTCAAGATACTTTCTAAGTTAGAATCTACAACTAACCAATAAATTGGTACAGCTAGGGGTAGCCACAACAACAGTAAGGCTAGTATAAAGCAAACCAGCCTTACATAAACCGGGTATTGGGTAAGGTGAGTGAGATTAATTTTCATCCTTATTGACCAATGGCCAATGACCAATGATTATTCATCTGGTTCAATTGTACTAGTTAAACCATGGTTGGTGAGTGTTTCACAATAAAACTCTGCGTGTTCTTGAGCGCAAGTGATAACTAAAGCTAACCCGTTATGGTGAGCTTCCATCATGATACTAACAGCCTGGGGTTGAGTAATGCTAGTAACGGTAGTCATTAGCACTTTAACTACGTACTCCATGGAATTGTAATCATCATTATGCAGCAAAACGCGATATCGAGGCGCAAGCCGACGGGATGTAGAACGCTTCTCAATAGTTTCGACTGACACGATTTTTTGCTCTTTGATCTTTGATTGACTAGAATATATTTACTGTTGAGCATAAGCTTAACACTTTTTGGTATTCTAACACAAAGAAAGCATCTTGGACTAGTCCCAAAAAATTCTCTTTTGTTTTCCTGTCTTTTGCTCACAATTGGAGTTGCTGAACTTATCCCCAACTGGGAACTAGTTGTACTCTACCAGCGTCCATTTCCGCCATTAGTAATTCTAAGGCTTCATAGTCAACGTCAGATATATGACCCAGTTTTGTTAGTTCTGAATTAATCTCATTTTCTATTTCTGGAGTTAATTTTCTGATATGCAGGGCTTTTTCGACTAAGTGACGAATAACGTATTGAGTTTTCATAAGCAATAAGCCAGGTAGTTACTAGTCATTATCTATGATAATGGTTGGTATAAGATGTGTTTTTGTCTTCTCTGTCTTTGTGATTTACATGACTATTGAGTCTACAAGATTAGTTATTCAATAACTCTGTTTTTTTGTCAACTACACGGACAAGAAATGTGACTCAAGACTGCGGGGAAATATGGCTGAAACTATTTTTATTTCTAGGTTCAACTTTGTAGCTTTTATGGCTACAGATAATTAATCTACATTCAGAATCTATATGTAGATTGTTTTTTAACTGCTCGAAAAAAAAAGTGTATATCAATACATTTTACTACTAACTTATAACAATCTTTAATCAGGGCGCTAAAATGGCAGGATTTAGCAAAGATAGATCAATTTTGTCGCCAATTGAGAGAAAAAAGTTTATTTTCAAATAAAGAGCAAATTGTCAATAGTGTTTATGAAGATGAAAATGTAATTATGCTAACAAACTTTAAAAAATAGGAAAAACATAAAATCTGCTATAAATATAAACTATTATGCCGCATGAGTGACATCAAAGACGGACAAGTTTCAAGTCCAATTAGTTTTTTTTAGTTACAGATGGCTACTTTAACCACTTTCCTGGCTTTCATATCCATAAATACCTGTTCTAGGTCCTGTAAAGGTCTTTGTTCACTAATCAGTAAGTCCAAGGCAATTGTGCCACTATTTATAAGTGACAATGCTGATTTTACATAATGTGGAGTATTATGGAATACTCCTTTAACAGTAATTTCACTATAGTGGATTTGTTCTGTATTCATGGTAATTGTGGTATCCTTGGGACAGCCGCCAAAGAGATTGACAGTTGCACCAGGACGCGCACAGGCGATCGCTTTTTCCCAAACACTCGGTATACCAGTGGCTTCTATAACTACATCCGCACCCCAACCATCAGTTAATTCCCTGACTCTATTAGGAATGTCTGTGACTTGATGATAATTAAAAGTCCGGGAAGCACCTAACTTTTCACCGATTTCCAGGCGTTTGTCATTACCACCCCATAAAATTACTTCTGTATTACTACTGAGAACGGCCACGAACATTAAGCCAATAGCACCATCCCCTAAAACTACTACTCGGTCATGGGGTTTGACCTGGGAACGATTGATACCATGCAATACACAGGCCAGTGGTTCGGTCATAGCCGCCAATACGGAAGGTATTTGGTCGGGTATTTGTAATAGATTATGCTGGACAATGGGGGCAGGAATTTTTATATACTCCGCAAATGTACCGTTATTCCAAGTTAAATTGGGGCATAAAGAATACTCTCGACGTTGACAAAAGAAACATTTCATGCAAGGGGCTGAATTATTTGCTACTACGCGATCTCCCACCCGCCAATTAGTTACTTCAGCACCAGTAGCGACAATGCGCCCCGCCCCTTCATGACCAAACAAGGTTGGGAGTGTTAACATTTTAGCATGGCCACCGCGTCGCCATACTTTCAAATCTGTACCGCAGGTGGTGGCTGCTTCGAGTTGAATTACTACCTCCCCTGCTGCGGGACTGGGTTCGGGAACTTGTTCTAGACGTAAATCTTCTTGTCCGTAGAGTAATGCTGCTAACAAGGTGGTTAGTCCCTAAAATAGAAGTTGGGAAAAACGAAATTCAGGAAATTTAAGAACTCAACGCAGTTTGAGGTAAAATCTCTTGACTGTGGGTTTCTAAATGTGATATTGTATCACATACAATGTTTATTTTCAAGATCGGCACTTCTTGTCTACAGGAAAGACAAAACCAATATACTCCATGGTAACGAATATGACGCAAAACTGTTCCACCACAGCAGGGACAGGTGTTAACTATAATACTCACGCTCAATCCTCCTTGTAAAAATCACGACAAGTCAGTAGTATTATGGTTTAAATATGTATTGATATCACCTAGACGAAAGTCGAATATTCGGAGAATTTAGTGGTGAAAACTATCAACAAATGCTAAATTGACGGTATTTTATGGTTTTTCCCTAAAAGATACTTATGAAAGCGAAAAATTTATGAAAACATTACTAACCTACAGGTTAGTATAGTCTTTGTTCATCTATCGTGGGGATTATATGACAATAATTTTTAAGGAACGATTATCTTACACCTGATTTTTATTTTCCATCTGATGACTAAATCATGAAAATTGCTACTTGGAATGTTAATTCTGTAAGAACACGGTTGAAACAGGTGATTAATTGGTTAAGCGAAAATCCCGTTGATGTTTTATGTTTACAAGAAACTAAGGTTATAGATCAGGATTTTCCCCGTCTCGATTTTGAAAAGTTAGGTTATTATTTATATATATCAGGACAAAAATCTTATAATGGAGTTGCTTTGATTAGTCGTCAATCTTTAACAGATGTTAGTACGGGTTTTACTGCTATTTTACCAGATGTGGATTCGGAATGGGACACACAAAAAAGATTAATTACAGGTGTATTTTCAGGAGTCAGAATTGTTAATCTTTATGTTCCTAATGGTTCATCTATAGGTAGCGAAAAGTATGAGTATAAGTTGGGTTGGTTAAAATTAATCAAGGAATATTTACAGGTATTGTTATTAACAAGTTCTTCTGTTTCTATCTGTGGTGATTTTAATATTGCTTTGGAAAATATAGATATTAATGATCAAGTAAAAATAGATAATCACATTATGGCTTCTGTACCAGAACGTCAAGCTTTACGAGATATTCTTAGTTTAGGTTTCGCAGATGCTTTTCGTAAATTTAATCACAAAGGAGAAAACTATACTTGGTGGGATTATCGCACTGCTGCGTTTAAGCGTAACTTGGGTTGGCGTATAGATCATCATTATCTGACACCGGATTTATATGAACGCGCTCAAAGTTGTACTATTGACGTTGAACCACGAAAGTTAAATCAACCTAGTGATCATACACCAGTTATTGTCGAATTTTAGGATGATTATATCCTTTGCTATTGGCTTTGATTTATCTCCCTAATAATAAGCCTCGGAAAAAATAAACCGTGTTTGTTAGTATCTGTTCTATCCATGATATTAACTGATCTAGCCAGTGTAAAATTTGTTCTAATGGGTGTCTTTCGTAGCCTAAGGAAGTCGCAGAAATATCAATCCAGTCGGGCTTAAAATTAAATCCTGGGCTAGTTTGACTGTCTTTTTGCTCCTGTTCTTGATTTTCAGATTTTGGTGCTTTTTGGGCGATTTCTTCCTGGTTATTCCATAATCTCGAATTTGCTTGCTCCAGAGGCATAAATCTACTATAATCAGATTTATTCTGATTTGGACTACCAAATAGGTCGTCATAAGTCAACCAAGAATCTCCAGCGTTTAGTGGTAAACTGTTTTGGAGGTCTGATTTAATTTCTGCTTTTTCAGCAGCAGCATTTGCTTGAATTTGATAAATATTTCTTCCTCCTAAGAAGTAATTTATCGCTGCGGTAATTAAATTAGTAATATTCACTTTTTCGGTTTCTGAACCATCATTGTTTACTAAATTATCAAGAATCTTTTGACTACTTTTTTCTATGGAGACTAAAGTTGTAATTTCCAAATTAGCAACTAATTTATCTAGAAAACCAAAAAATTGAGTTGGTTTTTTATCAGTTAGTTTATTTAGCAGTAAATCAATTTCTGGTAATATTTCTTTTTGCGAAGCCGGATACTCAAAATGAATCAGTTCTCTATTAATTCTATCTTTTAATTGACAGTTCTCCTGGGTTGTGAAAATATCAAAAATGCGATTATCAGCACCAACTAACACCAAATTACCAGTTTTTAATTCCGTAGCAATTCCCTGGACTTTCGGTATATGCTTTTGGAGAGTATTTTCCGACGTTGAAGAACTTTCCCAAGGGAAAAATCTCCCCCACAAAGATCCTATAAAAGTTAAAGGATTTGTTTTTTGGGAAATCTCTAAATTACCACCTCCAGTAGGAAGATTTTTAGCTATATCTAATATAAGTTGAATTGGTGCGTCGGTTTCTGGAGGAATTATAGGCTGTATTTTTTTTTCCGCCCATTCTTTTTGTGGCAATAACTGGTAAAGTGGATACAGTAGAGAACCATACCCCACCTGAGTCGCAACTTGTAGATTTTTGAAGATATTTTCCCATGTTTGGGTCAACCGTCGAGTCTGCTGGTAGACAAAATTAAACAGTTTACTTTGATAGCGATTTGAAGAACCGGAAGACATAATGATAATGTTGAAGTTGTAGCGTTGGATGATCTTAAGTTCGAGAATCAAAAATTCTTAATTATAAACCTGATTATTTTACTGGATTATTTTACTGGAAATATGACTCTTCCTTTACCATCATTAAATACCACATCTATATCCACGGCTATTGAAAATTTACGCGCTTGTTGTCAGGTTGATATCCAGTCAAATTGGAAATATCACGAAACTAACGCAGCAGTTACTGATTTTATCCCATTTAGTATAATTGATTGGCAACCAGTTGCAGTTAATGAAAAAGGTCATATTTCCTGGAAAGCCGGAAAACAGGTATTATGGTTAGGACAAAATTTCTCTATTCCTCAAAGTTTACAGGATTTTCCTTTAAGCGGTTTGTCTTTGCGCTTGGCTTTGGTTTGGTGGGCTGAAAATGTAGAAGTATACGTTAATGGTAAGTTAGTATTAACTGGAGACTTGTTTGATGCTTCACCACGAGTTTTAATTAGTCCTCAAGTAAGTCCTGGAGAAAATTTTACCATAATTTTGCGGTTAGTTAGTCCGGGACATTGTGATGGGGTTTTGATGCGATCGCTGGCAATTTATGAAACGATGATCTATAATCATGAAGATGCTGGTTTTATTGCTGATGAATTAGCTATTGCGGAAATTCTTCTAGAAAACTTCGCACCAACAAAATTACCAGCTTTAGCAGCAGCAGTTGAAAAAGTTACAAATCTCAAAAACACCCAAAACCAAGACTGGAAAACCTATTTACTAAATTTACGACAAACTTATTTAGGTTTGTCTGATTTTATCTGCGAACCAAAACCGGAAATTCATTTATTGGGTCATGCACATTTAGATTTAGCATGGTTGTGGGTAGTCGCGGAAACTTGGAAAGCAGCACAAAATACCTTTGAGTCCGTTTTGAAACTTCAACAAGATTTCCCAGAATTGATTTTCTGTCATACTACACCAGCTTTGTATGCTTGGGTAGAAGAAAATCGTCCCGACCTATTTCGAGAAATTCAGTTAGCAGTTCACAAAGGAAAATGGGAAATTTTAGGAGGTTTTTGGGTAGAACCAGACTTAAATTTAATTGCTGGTGAGTCTATAGTCCGTCAGTTATTATATGGACAACGGTATTTTCTCCACAAGTTTGGAAAAATATCCCCTGTGGTTTGGGTTCTAGACACTTTCGGTTTTTGTGCGACTCTACCCCAATTTCTCGCAAACGCGGGAATTGAATTCTTTGTTACTCAAAAACTGCGCTGGAATGATACAACCAAGTTTGATTATAACTTATTTTGGTGGCGATCGCCTGATGGTAGTCAAATATTAAGTTTTATGTCCCCACCCATGGGCGAAACCGTTGAACCTGTTAAGATGGCCAAGTATGCTTGTGAGTGGAAAACCCAAACAGGTTTACAAACTAGTCTTTGGCTTCCTGGTGTCGGTGATCATGGTGGAGGTCCGACTCGTGATATGTTAGAAGTTGCGAGACGTTGGGAACATTCTCCAATTTTTCCTAAGTTGAAATTTACAACTGCTCAAAAATATCTCCAGAAAATAAAATCTCAAAGTGAAAATTTACCAAGTCAAAATTTACCAACTTGGGAAAATGAACTTTATTTAGAATTTCACCGGGGATGTTATACTACCCACGGGGACCAAAAACGCTGGAACCGTAAATCTGAACATCTATTATATAGTGCTGAGTTGTTCGCAACTTTAGCAAATATCCTCTGCGGTACAAAATTCCCCCACACAGAAATAGAAACCGCTTGGAAAAAAGTTTTATTTAACCAGTTTCACGATATTTTACCAGGTTCTTCCATTACTCAAGTTTATCAAGACGCTTTACCAGCTTATGAAGCAGTGGAAAAAGTCGGGAAAAATATTTTATTAGAGTCATTAATAGATATAGCATCCCAAATTAGTTTACCACAACCACCCCAAAATAATTCTATCCCCATCATAATTTTTAACTCTCTCAACTGGGAACGTCGAGAAGTTGTCAGCGTTGACTTATCGAAAATCATCACAGCAGACCTACAAAAGCATAAAAATTATGGAATATGGGATATAGAAGGAAAAGAAATTCCCTCCCAACCTTGCGAAAACTCAACTTTATCATTTCTCGCAACAGTCCCATCTATAGGTTACAGCATTTTCTGGCTGTCTCCAACTTCCTCCACAGCACCCCAAAAATTTCCGAAAAACTGGATTTTAGAAAACGAATATCTACAAGTCCATGTTAACCCAGAAACTGGAGACTTGGATAGTGTCTTTGATAAAACCCAACAACGAGAAATTTTAAACGGTGCGGGAAACCAACTCCAAGCTTTTAGCGACAGCGGCCAATATTGGGACGCTTGGAATATTGACCCTGATTATAACACAAAACCTCTACCGCCAACAAAATTAAAATCAATTCAGTGGCAAGAATATGGAGAAATTCAACAACGCTTGCGGGTAGTGCGTCAATTGGGAAAATCGGAATTTTGTCAAGATTACATTTTACAGCTGGGTTCACCACTTTTGAAAATAGCTAATACTGTAAATTGGCTAGAAAATCAGGTATTAGTAAAAACAGCCTTTCCCTTCAACTTCGCAGCGGAATTTGTCACTTATGAAATCCCCTGCGGTGTTATCCGTCGTCCCACAAATCCCCAAACCCCCGCAGATAAAGCAAAATGGGAAGTACCCGCTTTACGGTGGTCAGATATAACCGCAGATACGCAAAGTGGAAAATACGGAGTTAGTATTCTCAATGATTGTAAATATGGCTACGATGCTCGACCCAATCAACTGCGTTTAACTCTGCTCAGAAGTTCCCAATGGCCAGATAAGCAGGCTGATATAGGTATACATCAATTTACTTATGGCTTGTATTCTCATCTAGGAAGTTGGGAAGAAGGAAATACAGTTAAACATGGTTATGAATTAAATGTACCTTTGGAAATATTAGTAAATCCGCCAAAGCGGAAATTTAACAAAAATGCCTACCAAAGTCAGAGTTTTTTAGACTTATCAGCGGATAATTTAATTATTATGGCATTTAAACCCCAAGAAGATCATCCTGAAAAATACATTCTGCGCTGTTATGAATGTCATGAAAAAACAGCCGAGTTATTTTTGCGAAGTGATTTTCTTAATTTAGGTCAACCATTGGACTTACTAGAACAGTATATCAAACCTGAAGAAATATGTCAAGGGGCTGTGAATATTCAACCTGGGAAAATTGTTAGTTTTGAGGTTGTCGTCAACATATAGGTTATGGTTCTTCATCTGCGTTGAACTTCTGGTTTGTTGTACCTCCCTTGGGATTTGTTACAATATAATCGGGGTTTGTACAGGAAGTTGGGAAGGAATGAACCACGAAGGAGCGAAGAACACGAAGAAAGGAAGGTTTCTCTAGATATTTTGCCTAAATCTTAATATAAAATTAGAGCAAAAGATTAATCTCTAACAAAGACTCCATGCGTATTTCTCTCAACTGGTTACAAGAACTCGTAGAAATTAAACTGACTCCAGAAGAACTGGCGGAAACCTTGACAATGGCCGGGTTTGAAGTGGAAGATATAGAAGATCGTCGCACTTGGGCCTCCGGGGTGGTTGTGGGGAAAGTTCTGGAACGTCAACCCCACCCCAACGCGGATAAATTAAGCGTTTGTACGGTAGATATTGGTGCTAAAGAAACCGCGAATATCGTTTGTGGTGCTGGGAATGTCCGCGCAAATATCTATGTCCCCGTAGCCACTATAGGAACTTATTTACCTAATATTGATTTAAAAATTAAACCCGCAAAACTGCGCGGTGTTCCCTCTAATGGGATGATATGTTCTTTGAAAGAGTTGGGTTTACCCACGGATATTGACGGTATTCATATCTTTAATGAAGAAAATCTGGTTTTAGGTAGTGACGTGCGTCCTCTGTTGGGTTTGGAAGATGTGATTTTAGATGTCACAGCGACCGCTAACCGTGCTGACGCTTTATCTATGGTCGGTATTGCGCGGGAAGTAGCAGCTTTAACCGGGGGGAAATTATCAATTCCCGAAATTGCGAAAGTAGAAAATACTCAAACCGCAAAAAATGTCACTTTGAAAATTTCCGAAACCCAAGCTTGTCCTGCGTATATTGGTACGGTTGTGGAAAACATCAAAATTGCGCCCTCTCCTGAGTGGTTACAACAGCGTTTACGGTCTGCGGGAGTGAGACCAATTAATAATGTGGTTGATATCACTAATTACGTTTTATTAGAAAGAGGACAACCTCTTCACGCTTTCGACAAAGATCGTTTAGAATCTCTTTCTGGAGAGGAACAATTAATCATGGGAGTGCGGTTCGCAAAAACAGGAGAAACTTTAAAAACTTTAGATGGAAATAATCGCAATTTATCAACCCAAAATTTATTAATTACTGCTAATAATCAACCGGTGGCTTTAGCAGGTATTATGGGTGGTGAAGCAACGGAAGTTCATGAAGGTACACAAAGTTTAGTTTTAGAAGCAGCGTTATTTGATTCTGTAGCTATTCGTCGTTCTTCTCGCAGCGTGGGGTTAAGAAGTGAAGCCTCTGGAAGATACGAAAGAGGTGTAAATTGGGCTGAATTAGAAATAGCTTGTCACCGGGCTTTATCCTTAATTCAAGGAATAGCAGCCGGGGTAATTGTTCAACAAGAAATTTCTGATTATCGTCCAGATATTTCTACTTGGTCTGGTTCTATTCATCTACGTCTGGATAAAATTAATCAAGTATTAGGTCCAATTGAATTAGGACAAGAAACAGGAGAATTACAATCGGAAGATGTAGAAAAAATCCTCACTGCTTTAGGATGTAAATTAGTCAAAACTGAGGAAAATAATTGGAATGTTACTGTACCTCCCTATCGTTATCGAGATTTAGAACGGGAAATTGATTTAATTGAAGAAATTGCCCGGTTATATGGTTATAATAAATTCTGTGATACCTTACCAGAAAAATCTCAAGCTGGTTATCTATCTTTAGATCAAGAATTAATTCGCAGGTTACGCGGTTATTTACGGGCTGAAGGTTTGACGGAATTAATTCATTATTCTTTGGTAAAACCAGGGGAAGATAAACAAATTGTTTTAAGTAACCCTTTATTTGCAGAATATTCGGCTTTACGCACTGATTTAATTTCTGGTTTAATTACCGCTTTCCAATACAATTTAGAACAGGGAAATGGGGCGTTAAATGGTTTTGAAATCGGGAGGGTTTTCTGGCGTGAAGAAGAGGGTTTACAAGAAGCAGAAGTGCTGGCCGGAATTATTGCTGGTGATATAACTTGCGGTAAATGGTCACGGGGTGGTAAGGAAAAAGCCATGACTTGGTTTGAAGCTAAAGGTATTCTAGAAAGTGTCTTTAAACAACTCAAATTAGCAGTAGAATTTCAACCAGAAAATCGAGATTCTCGTTTACACCCCGGTCGCACAGCTTCATTGTGGATAAAAGGTAATCGTCTGGGAACTTATGGACAAATTCACCCCCAATTACGCCGCGAAAAAGATTTACCAGAAGCCGTTTATGTGTTTCAATTAGATTTAGATGCTTTGTTGGATGCTTGGGATGATGATGATTTATTGATTCCCAAATTTAGTTCCTATTCTACTTATCCAGCAAGTGATAGAGATTTGGCGTTTTTCGCACCAATAAAAGTGACGGTTTGCGAACTAGAAAAAGTCATTAATAAAGCGGGGAAAGGGTTATTAAGTTCTGTGGAATTGTTTGATGAATATCGCGGTGAAAATGTACCCCCAGGACAACGCAGTTTAGCTTTTCGTTTAGTATATCGTGCCAGCGATCGCACCCTCACAGAAAATGAAATTGAACCAGTTCATAATCAAGTACGTTCTGCTTTAGTAGAGAAATTTGGTGTCAACTTGAGAAGTTAATCATAGTACCCTGAAATACAGCATTACTTTTACTGAAAAGCTTCTCGCACCGTCCCCGTAGCACGCACCCGTCAGCAGAATTTGAAGGATAGTTTAAAACCATCCTTCTTGTTCGAGGGTTTCGATTAATTGTAAACCGCGAGGATCTCCTACCCCCAAAAGCGCGGCTTTAGTGTCTTCTCTGACTCCTAAATCTTTGTCCTCAGCAAAAGCTTGAATTAGTGCATCTATGGCTGTAGCATAGACGACATTAGAAGGTAGTTCTTTACAAAGCTGACCGATTGTCCAAGCGGAGTTACTACGCACAGCAGCTACAGGGTCTTTAACCAAGGCTTCAATTAGGGCAGGAATAGCACCTACAATGGCTTCATAACCTACTTCTGTCATCTGTGCTAGGGCGCTGGCTGACCAGAGACGAACTGCGGAAATATCGCTTCTGAGAGCATCTGTGAGAGGTGCTAAAGAACGAAAATCACGACAGTTTCCTAAAGCCCATACTACACCCTTGCGAACATAACCATTCCCATCGCCATTGAGTTGGGTAATTAATGGTGCTACAGCTTCCGAGGACGGGTTGCGACCGATACCATAAGCAGCCGCAACGCGCACCATAGGACAGTTATCTGTTAAAAGGTGGATAAGATGGGGTATAGCTCGTTGATCCTGAAGATCGCAAAAAGCACGCGCTGCTAACATCCGTTGTTGAGGCTGGGGATGTTTCAGGAGTACCAGCATTAATTCTACATCAGGTTTTTCTACCTCTGATTCATTAGTGAGTGGTTCTATTTGGTCTAGGGGGGTAATAAGCTCCCCTTCGGTATCAAGTAAGCTGAGTTCGTATTCGTCGTACATAATGATTCCACTGTAACCCCTATTCCTGGATGACGATAATTCATGAATTAATCAAATTGTCAATTCTGACCCGACTCAAGTGATTTTATCATCCAGAGGGATTGTTCTTGATAACCGAGTTGATGATAAAGATCCAATGCGGGTGTGTTTGTTTGAAACACTTGTAGTCCGATTTGTCCATATCCCCTTTGTTTAGCCCAATTTTCTATATAATTCATTAATGCTTTACCAATACCTCTATGGCGATATTCTGGCATCACATAGAGAAGAAAAATATGGGGATAACGCGTACCACTGACCTGATTTATCGCATTTCCCACCCAAAGACAGCCTATGGGTGATTGGTGGTGATTTTTTGTTTCCCGTTCCTCATATACCCACCATAAAGGGGTATCACGGGAGAAATATTGTTTAACAGTAAGGGTGAGGTGAGAAAAGTTTTGATGGGGAAATTGTTCTTGGTAAGTCCATTCCATGAATTTTACCAAGAGGGCTTGATCTACAGTAGAACCTTCGCAAATAAAATAGCCTGGGAGTAAATTCAAAATCGCCCGATTCCCCAATTACTTAATTATGATCCCAATAGGTGCTGGTGCGGCCATGTCCGATGGTAAAAAGATTCGAGCGCTGACTGCGACCAAAGCAAAGGTAAAAATCAAGACTGCAATCAAAGGGGCGATATATTGACGTATAAAGGCCATGGTGTTTTGAATAAATAGGGAGTATCTTGATTTTAGCAATTATTCCAATTTGGTAAAGGCTGGCTACGATTCCTGATTTTGGTCTAATTCATCTAAAACCTTTTCACAATACCAATTTTCTGGCATTCCGGGAACATTTTCTTTAGCTTGTTGAATGAGTCTTTCCGCAGCAGCCACATCTCCAGATAATCTAGCAATTAGGCGATTTTTTAAGTAATTGCTGGTAAATTGTGCGTCTGGTGGTGGGGTTGTGGGAGTAACTGTTTTCTGGGGTTCTCTTTTTAATTGCCAAAATAAGACATAATAGAGCGCACCAAAAATTAGGATCAGGCTAATTGTTCCTAGTAGTGTGAAGGTATTAAAAAGCAGATGTTGCAGAACTAATTGTGAGATGACATAGCCCAGTAATAAACCTGTGACTATGAGAATAAGTGTACCAGCAATAATAACTACTTGAGGTCCCATATATCTTCTTCTTCCAGTCCTGGTCTGTTAATTGCTAAGGGTTTGGAATTCCAAGGGGCAAACAATGGTAATAGTAGAAGTCCTGGTACAGCAGCAAAGATACTAATTACAAAAAATAACGGCCATCCTGTACTTTTGGCTAAAGAACCTGCTGGCGCAACTAGAATATCACGACTTACGGCCATAAAACTAGAAAGTAAAGCATATTGTGTGGCAGAATACCGTTGATTACACATACTCATCAAAAAAGCCACAAAGGCCGCTGTTCCCAATCCAGCACAAAAATTTTCTATATTAATTGTCAGCAGGAGAAACTGATAATTTTTACCAACTTGTGCTAGAATTAGATAAGCGAGGTTGCTGACTGCTTGTAAAGCCCCAAATACCCAAAGTGAGCGATTTAAGCCAATTTTACTCAAAAACGCGCCCCCTGCCAATGTACCAACTATTGTGGCTATTAATCCCATACCGCCTTGAATTGCGCCAATGTCGGTTTGTGTGAAGCCAGTTTGTAGTAAAAACGGCGTGGACATATTATTGACAAAAGAATCACCGAGTTTATAAAGGACAATAAATAACAGGGTGAGTATAGCTTGAATCACCCCTTGACGCTGGATAAATTCCCCAAAGGGCAGAATTACAGCTTGAGTTAGAGATGCTGGAGGATTGATTTCTTTGGGTTCTGGTGCAAATAAAGTGGCAATAATCCCTAGTCCCATGCCTACGGACATGAATAAGTATACTGATGACCAAGCTATCCTATCAGCCAGAATCAGAGCTAAAGAACCTGTGAGTAGTAAAGCAACGCGATAACCTAGTACAAATACTGCTGCCCCCGCGCCCATTTCCAGCGGTTCGAGAATATCCGTACGGTAAGCATCAGCAGCAATGTCTTGGGTAGCACTCAGGAAGGCAATGACGACAGCGTTAATAGCTAGGAATTGTAGGGCTTGTTTGGGTTGTTGCAGGGACATGGCCGCGATCGCCATTAATAACCCAATTTGAATTACAATTAACCAACCCCGTCTTCTGCCTAAAAACGGTAATGTCAACCAGTCTAACAGCGGCGACCAAAGAAATTTTAAGGAATATGGCACGCCTACCAGGCTAAATAAGCCGATAGCGGTTAAATCTACCTTTTCAACGGTCATCCATGCTTGTAAGGTCTTGCTGGTCAAAAACAAAGGCAACCCAGATGAAAATCCCAGTAGGATCAAAGTTGCCATTTTTGGGCTACCGAAAACTCGCAGTAGAGATTTGACTGGATTCATTTTTCCTCGTCACCTAAGATATTTGCAGTTATCGGCCATTGGGGTGGCACTATAAGTATAAAATCAGGATCTTACCTTCTTTGTGGACTGTTCAATCAGATCTTCAATTTTCTTAATATTCTGATCTCCTGCTAGGTAGCCAATACCTCTATGTAAGTGTAAGCGAAATTGGGTAATTAGGGTCTCTCTATCTGTATCTAAACCGTCATTGTAACACCGTTGTTTAAGTGCTAACAGCAGAATATCCGCTATTTCTCCCCCAAAAACCCGCCATGTCATCTCCACATTGCTATCTTGGGGAATAGGTACAGGTGACGGCGCTGCGGGTTCTGCAAGGGAACGACAAAAAGCCCACCGACATAATATGTTCCATTGTTCGATTTTGGTGCTACGTTTGAGTTTGAGTAGTTGTTCTTTGGCTGTTTGGGAGAGTTTGATTCTTTCTATTGGTGATTCCATGATTTTGGTAATTAGTAATTGGTAATTGGTAATTGGTAATTGGTAATTGGTAATTGGTAATTGGAAAAATCTATTACTCATTACCAATCGAATTTAAATAAGCATTTAACTTTGCGGGAAGTTCATGAATTATCGGTTTGAGAATATTTACTTGTTCAACTGTTAATAAATTACGGGCATAAGCAAGCCGCAACCAATGAATTGTTTCATTAAGAGAACCTCTAGCTATTTTAATAAAGCGTTTATTGTCTTGAAAGTTATAACGTCCTCTACCCTCTGCTATATTTGCTCCAATGCTATCTGCTGAACGCACAATCTGCTTACCAATTGTATCTTTACTAAAATTATCCCATCCCATAACCACTTTCCAAATTTCATTTGCTAATTTTTCCGATAATTTATACACTTGTAACTCTTCAAAATCTGCTCTACTCATTACTCACTCCCCTCTACCCATTACCCATTACCCATGACCCAGTACCCATTACCCATTACCAAAAATAACCAGATTTGATTGTGGTTTCTCGTTTGCTAGAGTTGTATTGGAGTAGATATTCACGGGCTATGGCTTCGGTTTCTTGCAGAGTTTGATATTCTTTTTTTGCAATTTCGGTGTCAGTGGAAAGGAGAATTACTTGGTGACTGGCCGAGGGAAAATATCTTTCTACTAGGTTGTTACGGTGAGAGGAGTCTAGTCTTCCTAAAGGGGTGTCTATGGCTATGGGTAAACGTCTTCCTGATACTTTAGCTAATCCCCACAAAAATGCGATCGCTAATAGTTGTTTTTCTCCTGCTGAAAGCCGATGTTTGGGGACTGGTTTTCCATTGTAATCATATAATGATAAGCCGAAGGTTTTACTGTCTATGGCTATGCGATGTACTAGGTCTGATTTATGTAATAAATATAGAAAACAGTTTTTTACTTCTTCTTCCAATTTATTCAATTTTCTCAGGGTTAATCTTTCTCGAAATATCTTTAATGTTTGTTGAACTTTGGTCGCCGAATCAATAATATGTTCACTATTTTGATATTTAAGATTTTCTACTGTATATTCATTTAATTCTTGTCTCAATTTTTTGGTTTCAGATTCTAATTCTATCAGTTTTTGATTCATCATTTCCGCTTGATATTTAATTTGATTAAATCCAGTTTGTGCCTCCTTGACCGCTTTTTGTAATTTCATATATTCCTCTGGTGCGGCCGCTGTTTGTACTTGTCTTTCTAGGGTGAGTATTTCTTCTTCATAATTAGTTAATTCATCTAATTGTTTTTGGGCTGTATTTTGACCAATTTGCAACCGATAGGTTATATTGTCAACTAAACTTAAACTTTCTTCATCTGCATTTAACCAGGTATTTTCTGTTGGTAAACTATTACTATATAATTTATTGATATCCTCAGCTAAAAAAGATTGAATATTACTAATATTATTATTTTCTAGATTTAATTGTTTTAGCCAATTAATTAATCTTTCATCTCTCGCAATTAAGACATCTTTAGCTAATTGAATTTGTTGAATTTTCAGTTCTTTTTCTCCCTGTCTTTGAACTTGAGATAATAAAGGACTAATTAACGCTAAAGGTAAAACATCATCAGCTAATTCACACAAGGACTCACGGACATTATTAGCAAGTTTGATTTTCTCTTCTCTTTGTTTTTCTAATTGACTACGTTCAGCAGCAATTTTACCACCTTCATTCACAAATTTATCTAAAGCTTCTTCCTGAATCTTTTCTAATTCTGCAACTTTTATATTAACAGTTGCTAGTCTTTGCCGATTATTTTCATATTCTTGCTGTTTTTCATGAAGTTTAGTCTCAATTTCTTCTAATTTACCTAAATCTTTATTATCTGCAAATTCTCGTTTTTTGCGATTCACTAAAATCTCTAAATCAATTGCTAATTTATCTGCTAATTCTAAACCCAAAAGTCCATTAATTGCGTCAACAACTATGGGTGGTGGTATTTCCTGTTCTGCAAGTTCTTTAACTTGTTCACCGTCAAAGAGAAATAAATTAGAAATACCTAAAGGTAGGATATTTTCTATATATTCATCCCAAATATTAACTAAAGAATCAATTGGCCAAGTTTCATCATCTCCTAAAATCCCTAAATGGTCTTTACCGTCTTTCGGATTTTTTTCCCAAGTCCGTACAACCCGATATTGTATGGGTTTATCTTCTTCAATATGTTCAAAAACCAATTCAATTCTGGTTTTTTCTGTGGGGTTAGCTTTACTGTTAACACATTGGGTTAAAAAATCACTATAACTCAGATTTCCTCTAGTTGAACATTGGGCGCGTTGTCCATATAATGCGAGACGAATGGCATCTATTAAAGTAGTTTTTCCACCACCATTCATTCCTCCTAAAAGGATAATTGGGCGGGCGTTATCTTCATCAATTTGGGGGTTGAGGTTGATGATTTGTTTACCAGCATAAGGACC
>JBJUHT010000164.1:0-3290 GCA_046070105.1 Dolichospermum sp. | reverse complement strand
TTTCTATCACCTTTCTTGCGATAAAATTCGCAATCCACGCCAACATTGTCAATTGTTGGAAACGCAATTTCTGAAGGCACACAGAATGGTGACTCCATTGGTTTATTTCGGGAAAACCCGATTGTTATATCAACCTTTGCAAATGCCAACGCAAAAGGCGACAACATACCGCCATTAGCCTGTTTGCCAGCTAGGCGTAAGCGAGCAAAATAAACCTTAGAGAGCTGCTTGTAAAGTTCGGTTGTTTCTGCATAAAGTGAGCCAGCAAACGCACCCTTAGCAGTGTATATAATGGGTGTGGTGTGAAGTGGTTGATCATCTTCTCCTAAGAATAAAAGAAGATGACGAGTGACAATTTTGTAAAGCTTGTTGGTATCAGCAGCAGCCGCTTTTGCGAACTCTGTTTCTGATCCGTTTTCCCAAACCAACCCAACGAAGCTAAATCTGTCCTCTTCGGTTGGGCGGAATTGCACCTCACGCTGGGATTTGTGAATGATACAAAACTTTGGACTATTGGAGATAAAACCCACCTCTGAACCATTGCCCAAACTGGCTTCATAAGGTTGCCAAGAATCATCGGGAGTGAACTCCGCTTTTTCAGCTTCTGTGGCTGTAATAAAAAAGCCAATCTGTCCCATGCCACCATTTTTTACCCACTTCTCTAACTCTGCGGGTTTTAGGTTTGGAGGGCTGATTATTTGACAATAGGGGATTTCTGTTGATGCTACCGTATGGGTCAAAAATTGGTCTAATAATGCGGTCAGGATAGTTCCTTGATTCGTTCTAGTTGTGTTCTAAATTTGCGGATTTGATAAGGCATCGCAAACCAGCCGATTCCCTAGTTTTTGGTGGAGGTGTGAATATAATTCATTTGAATAATTCTTCTAAACAATCTTTATCCACCAAATCCTCAGCGGAAATACTCAACAGATTTAATACCGTGGAGATATTATCTCTAAATTCTTCTTCAGGGATTAAATCCTGAGCATTTTCTAGGATTGGTTTAACTAATTCTTGGGCTTGTTCTAACAAGCCCAACGCTTCTTGTAATTCCATTTTTCACCTCTAACTGAAATATTTTTGAATAGGGGCATTACGCCCCAATGAATTAAGCTGCCACTAAATGCTTGGTCAGCTTGGCTAACTCCTTGGCTACGGGTCGCCAATCATCATTAAAGTCCTTGCCGTTTAAAGTCCAGCCATCGTCATTTAGCCAGATATATCCGGCAAAACTTCCGTGCAGTTTAACTAAATACTGGCAGCCACGATCATCCTGATAATGGATGTCTTCAATTTGATAGCCCGTTTCAACAGACTCAGATATGCGGCCGCTACCACGACCATCAAGGTAATCCTCTACATATTTATCTTTGATAAATTGCTCGGCCTCCTCATAGGAGGCAAAAGTTTCTGATTCTTTTGCCATTTGGGTATTCCACCAAGGCTGATCACAGTCCCTATTACTGTGATACTCAGTTATGGCAATAACATTGTGTATATCTCCATCTACGATAGCCTCCCAATACCCAAAGTCTGTGGGCGATACGAACTGGATCTGATTTCTAAGGAAGTTTTGAACAGCTATTTGGTGTTTACATTGATTCTTTCTGAAGTGAGTGTCTCCACACTCGCATCGCTCATTAGGCAGGGGATGAGCAGGTGTAACAGTGTAAAAGTTTTCGCCGCTTTGGACGATAAACTTAATGCAACCTTCATCTTCCACCTGCTCCAAAACCTGTATAGCGGACTCGGCTGCGGTGGCTTGTGCCACCATTTCAGCTTCTAGCTCATCTTGAGCTAAGGTTCGACTGTCTAAAAGGGTGTACCCTTGCCATTGGCAATGGCGTACCGCTTGCTGATATGTTGTTGTGCGGTGAACAACAACACCATCAACTAGGACTACATAAGGTTGTGTTAGTCCTTCGTAACATTCAGTATCACAGTCAATGGTGGCTTCGACTTTGGTTTCCTGAACTTGAGTAGATTGATATTGAGTAATTGCGTCTACCCAAGACTGGATCAGTCTTTTGTCGCCTGCGGGGATAACCCCTAGGTCAGCGGCGACCTTTTTGACTTTGACTAAACCACGATTTAATAGTTGTTGACGGCTATAGATTGGATGTGACATAATAGTTATGACCTGATTGAGTAGAAAGCAGTCACCTTGTCCAAAACTTGTGGCTGCTTTTGTTTACTCTTCTACTATAGCTGACAACTATAGATATGTCAAGAGGTTTTCCAAAAAAAAGTTGAGATATTGATTTGTAAGGCTTTGCAGATTTTAGCGAAGGTGTCAGCCCCTACAGTTACTTGCTTGCGCTTTAGCAATTTAGGATTTTCAATTTGCTGGATGTATCCTTCAGCAATTCCCGTGATTTCAGACAATTTAGCGCGAGACAACCCGGCAGACTCCCTGTGCCGCCTTAGCTCGGCAGCGTAATCCTGCCCCCATTTAAAAGATGCGATAGGTGTAATATCCATCTCAATGCTTACCTTTATTTTATAGTTTATGTCTATAAAATAATTCCTTTTAGTATCACTGTCAACTATAGCCTATCTTGAGGGCGCATAAAGACTCACCCGATTGACAGCCTTTGGCTTGCAGAAGAAATAAATAATATTCCGGTATAAGGGTAGAGGCGCGTACGTATAGCTTTTAAATTATTTGATGGACGTAGTTGATAGCCGTCTTTATCTATTTTTGATGGATCAAGACTAATCTCTTCAAATTCTGCGAGAATCACCCGCACTCGCGCAACCTGAGCTAAATTTAGATTAATTTCTTCTATTGACAACTGTAGCCTGTCACGGATACTGAGGCCGGAACTAAACAGATCAGGCATAAGCCGCGACTGACCACTACCACCGGATACTGCGGTATTACTCCGCATGGTGATTTCATACACTTCATAAAGCAATCCAATTTCGTGGTCAGTCAAAGCCATGTTCTATGCCTCGTAGCTAATGTTTTCAATCCCAATCCAGGAAAATGTGGGAATTTTGGCAATTAGATCCTCTACATTAGCGTAGGGTCTGCCGTCAAGAACTTCCCTAGACTGGGTTATTGAAAGTCCCAATCTTTTCGATAAATCTTTGAGTGATGCGGAATTGATTTTAATTAGTTCCGCAGTGGGTTCTGTGGGTGTAGGTTTTGATGCAGGCTTTGGTTCATCGGGGGCTGTGGTTCGATATCCCATCCCCAAAAAATTATTCACCTGCATTTCGTGTACTTGCACTCCTTGCCCATCTAGAGAAAAAAGTATAGGCATAATTTAGAGGGATAGGATTAA
>JBJUHT010000163.1:0-10516 GCA_046070105.1 Dolichospermum sp. | reverse complement strand
ATACTTCTCAAGCTGCAGAAATTTTTGATTTCCATTGTGCTGGTTGTCATATTCATGGAGAAAACATCATTAGACGTGGTAAAAGTTTAAAAAAGAATGCACTGAAAAGATATAAAATGGATTCTTTGGAAGCAATTACAGCCATTGTCACCAATGGTAAAAATAATATGTCAGCTTACAAAGAAAGATTGACAACAGCGGAAATTCAACAAGTTGCAAATTATGTTTTGGAACAAGCAGAAAAAAACTGGAAATAACAATATAAAAACTATGATTTTACCTCAAGAAAGCTATTTAAAATTTACCCCGGATTTGAAAATTTGCCGAATTTTAAATGGAATGTGGCAAGTTTCGGGAGGACATGGACGCATTAACCCTAAAACTGCGATTGATTCCATGTTTCAATACGTAGATTCTGGTTTTACCACTTGGGATTTAGCAGACCATTATGGACCAGCAGAGGACTTTATTGGTGAGTTTCGTCGTCAATTAATCGCAACTCGTGGAGAGGAAGCTGTTAATCATATTCAGGCTTTTACAAAATGGGTTCCTCGTCCTGGGAAAATGACGAAAAAATTGGTTGAGGAAAATATTGATATCTCTTTGAGAAGAATGAACGTTAAATCATTGGATTTAATGCAGTTTCACTGGTGGGAATATCGAGATAATAATTATTTAGATGCTCTCAAATATATGGTAGAATTGCAAACAGAAGGTAAAATCAAACATTTAGCTTTAACTAATTTTGATACAGAACATTTGCAAATTATTACCGCAGCAGGAATCAAAATTGTTTCTAATCAAGTGCAGTTTTCTCTCGTAGACAGAAGACCACAGGTAAATATGGTTAATTTTTGTCAAGAACATGATATTAAATTGTTTACCTATGGTACTGTTTGTGGTGGTTTGTTATCAGAAAAGTATTTGAATAAACCAGAACCTAAAGGCTCAGAAATAAATACCACTAGCTTGAGAAAATACAAACAAATGATTGATAATTGGGGTGGTTGGGGACTATTTCAAGAGTTACTAAATACCTTAAAAACCATTGCTGATAAACATCAAGCGAGTATTGCTAATGTGGCTGTAAATTACATTTTAAATCAGCCAGCAGTGGGGGGTGTAATTGTCGGTGCTAGATTGGGAATTGCAGAACATTTATCAGATAATGCTAGGGTATTTAGTTTTAATTTAGATGCAGAAGATATCGGGAAAATAGATACAGTTTCTCAACATTCGCGGGATTTATATCAATTAATTGGTGATTGTGGAGATGAATATAGACGATAATTGAATAATAACATCCCCGACTTCTTTGATATTATTGTCAATAAATTATAGATTTATATTAGAAGTTGGGGATCTAAACACTACTATCGCATACCTCACCGCAAAAATTGGACATTTTCCCCCCAATATCACTTTTTTGAGAAAGACCTGGACAAGAATACCACTATTGTTTATATTAAAAACCTGTACTGATCATAAAAATAAGGAAATAATTTTGACTACATTTGCTAGTTATAAAGCAACAGCATCTAAGTGGATTACTATATTTGATTCACCTTTCTATCCAGATTACTTAGATGAGGCTAAAATACTTTATGAAAAAGTACAAATACGCTTTATAGAACTTGTTGGTCAAGCACAAACTTCCACAGAATTACTAGAAATTATCACCAAAGAGCCTACTTCTTTGCGAATTCAATTACTCAGAATCTTTCGTAGATACGTCTCTCCAGATACATCAGTTGAAATGACTAAAAAGAAAGGTGACATTCCTAATATTATCATAAACTTTAGTGATAAATTTCGTCCGATAGAGGAAGTTAAACAAAATTTGCAAAGCCGTCCTATACCTGATGAAATTCTCATGGCACTTCTTTTTGAATATAAGACAAAAGGAAAAAAAGGGTATGATTTAACAGAAAGTTTTTTCTTATGGTTTAACAAGGTATTTAGCCAAAATTATTCTATCCAAGGACCGGTTCGCGCGGGGAAAGACGTAATGTTGCATAAGGTTTTGAATAAGTTTCCATATCAAATTCCTGCGGATATGTTAATCTCCCGCTTAGATGGTACTCCATTAGTAGTTGGATTTGCTCGTTATGACTCCGACAGGGGAGGTTCTCAGGAAGATGATAGAACAGGTGGCAATCGAGATAAAATAACAGAAATTTTGGGTTATGCTAAGACATACAATTTACCATTAAAAGTATTGATGCTGAATGATGGTCCTGGATTACTTCTAGGTTCTATGTGGAATGATTACGCTAACTTAGAAAAATATGGACAAAGTAGAGTAATGGTTTGTACTTTGAAAATGTTAGACGAGAGATTTACACAAAGCTGGTTAGATAGTTAAGTTTACTATGCCAATTTTTGATGATTTGATCAGAAATTAACTCTAAATTTTCTGATTCTTCAATATACAAGTCTAAACCTGTTTTTAAAATTCTACTAACGTCAATTAAGTTTATTTGTTTATATTTACAACCATCATTTTTACCATTAACAAAATCACCCATTACTTCACTACCATTAACTAAACGTTGAATTATAGTATCAATAGATAATGGAGAATTATCAATACCTATCCATTTTCTACCTAATTCTTCAGCTACAGTTAGAGTAGTTCCACTTCCCGCAAAGGCATCTAAAACAATATCTCCTAGATTTGATGAAGCCATAATTATCCGTTTGATCATCTCTGAATTTTTCTCCGTTGGATAACCAGTGATTTTAATATTTTGATTGTGAGCGTCTTTAAAATCAAGCCAAATGTCTTGAATTGAAATCCCCTGACTATTATCTAAATATACTTTTCGTCTAGGATTACCTGTTGAAGACCAATATATTTCCCCTCTTGCATCCATTTCATCTAATGTTTCTGGTGTATATTGCCAATGTTTACCGGGAGGTGGTAAAATACCCCTCCAAGGTTGACCACTTGCTCCTTTTCTTACCCCTGGAGCATGAATAGGAACTTTTTTATATAGTCTTCCTGTTCCTTCTTCCACATATTGATATTCTTTTTTAATCGAGTCTTCTGTCCAAGCTTCAAAAGGTTGATTCCATACATAATTATCTGTTTTTGTATAAAAAAGAATAAAATCAGCAACATTACCATATTGTTTGCGTGTATAGTTTTTAGGATTACATTTTTTTCTCGTAATCCAATTACGAAAATTTTTAACTCCAAAAATTTCATCCATGATAATTTTTACAGGAAAAGCCATTTTTTCATCTAAATGTAGATAAATAGAACCTGCTTCTGATAGAATTTCTCTGATTAAAATTAGACGTTGACGCAAAAATTCTAAATATTCTGCACCTTCCATGAGATCATGATAAGCATGATTGCTATTACGAGACTCAAAACTGCTACCTGTGGAGTATGGAGGATCAATGTATACTAAGTTAATTTTTCCGGCAACATTCTCATTATTTAATAATGTGCGAAGAACGTTTAAATTATCGCCATATATTAATTGATTTCTAGGATATCCTTCAACGCTAATTATATGATTTAAGTTAGCTGGCTGAATTTTCAATATATCTTCTACAGGCATTTTTCCTTCATATTCAATTCGGAAAGATGTCGTATTTTGTTTGTGATTACGTCCATTTTTACCAGTTATTCCCGTTGCCATATTGTTTAAAATTTTGACTTTTTTATAATTATACTATTAAGATACTTTGTGATCAACATAGCTTTTTGTGTCTCGCAATCTTTCGTAGAGATCCCACTCGTGCAGCGTGCCAAAGGCATAGGGTAGTCGCTAAGGAGCAAAGACGCAAAGGAACATGAGCCTAAGCGTTACGCGACCTAGTAATCGCAAACTTTCCCCCAAACATCACTCTAACTATCAAAAATGACTAACAAAACTATTCCCAATGGCTACCTCTGCAAAGTTCATCATATCGCTTTTAATATCCAAAATATGGCGGCATCTCGCTATTTTTACCATTGGAGTCAATTTTAGCGCCAAGCCTAAATTTTTATGAATTTTATCTGATAATACAATTAGTCTCCTCAAGCAAAACCTATGGAAACCCTCACATTAAATATACCTCCCACAGTAAATTTAACAGATGAACAGTTTTATCAACTTTGCATTGCTAATGAACCCTGGAAATTAGAACTTACTCACACAGGAGAATTAATTATTATGCCCCCCACAGGTGGAGAAAGCGGAATTAGAAACTCAGATATAACTACAAATTTAACTATGTGGAATCGTCAAACTAAATTAGGTAAAGTATTTGACTCCTCCACCGAATTTAAACTACCCAGTGGTGCTTATCGCTGTCCTGATGCAGCTTGGGTAAAACTAGCACGTTGGGATGCTTTAAGTAAAGAAGAAAAACGACGTTTTCCTCCCCTTTGTCCTGATTTTGTGATTGAATTGCGATCAGAAACGGATAGTTTAGAAAAATTACGCACTAAAATGCGAGAATATCAAAATAATGGGGCGCTTTTAGGTTGGTTAATTGATCCACAAACACCCTTGGTAGAAATTTATCGTTACGGAAAAGATGTAGAAGTTTTAAACTTTGATTTTGACAACCCACCAAAACTTTCTGGTGAAGATATTTTACCAGGTTTTATCCTCGATTTGCAAATAATTTTAAATCCATAGATTCTAAATTTCGGAATGATGATTTCTCAAAAAACTATTCCCAATGGCTACCTCCGTAAAGTCCATCATATCGCTTTTAACGTCCAAAATATGGCAGCATCTCGCCATTTTTATGGTCATATTTTAGGCTTACACGAACTCACAGGAGACGAAATACCAGAAACATTAATAGAACTTGTCAATGCTGGTAAAGTCGCTAATTTCATCACTGCTGATGGCACAATTATAGACTTATTTAGCGAACCAGAATTATTACCACCAGATCCTGACCCCAGTAAATCCTTTACTAGAGCATATCATTTAGCTTTTGATATTGATCCAGAATTATTTGATCAAGCCGTTGCCGTGATCAGAGATAATAATCTAGTCATTGCTTATGGTCCGGTTTCCCGTCCCACTGGTAGAGGGTTGTATTTTTATGACCCCGATGGTTTTATGATTGAAATTCGTTGTGATCCTCATTAAATGCGAAAATGGAAAAAGTTTTAAAAGTTCTTAACGACGTAATTACTAACCCACCAATTCCCCACGAACCTCAAAAACAATCTTTAAAAAATTGGGCTATGTATTGTTTACGGGATAGAGGTTTTATAGTTATTTTTGCCCAAAATGCTGATTTTGCTGTCCAGTTTAAAAACGGAGAAAAGTTATATTTTAAAGTTACCAATAATGCCGATAATTTAGATAATAGTATTAACTGGATTGTTTGGAATAACACCACCAAAACAACCAGCTTAATTCCTCAAGTCTAGTTATTAACTATTACAGCCAGCTATATAAGTATTTCATTTTACCATAATTTCCATATCTCCGAAAAAAAAGAGGGTAAAATGAAAAACTTTTGTCTTGTAATGGGGTTTTTAAAACCTTTCCTCCTGTGGGGGAGAGGTTGACCAAAGGGATTTTTCTGTAAACTGAGAATTTTCAAACAACCTCTGAAATTTAGTCTGGGTTAGTTGGTAAACTAGTGAATAGCTGTTTAACTAACTTCTGAGTTTTATTTTCTAAATTTTGCCAGTTGACATCACCATATTCGTCAATTAAGTTAAGATCAATATCAACCGCCCCCTGCTCTGGACTATAATTGAGAAAACATATTTGATAACACAAATCCCATAAATCTATATTTACCTGTTCCTGTTGATTTTGCAAAACTAAATGATATCCTGGATAAGGCATTGGCAAATTAGTAAGAGTTTCTTTCATTTCCTCTACTTCTGTTGCTGTTGCGGTTTCCATTTCCCGCAGCAACTGAGTTACTAAGGACTTGGTTTCATCACTCGTGTTAGCAGGCCAGGTCAGTACATCTTGGTAAGTCCC
Source organism: Dolichospermum sp. (assembly GCA_046070105.1). Lineage (GTDB taxonomy): Bacteria > Cyanobacteriota > Cyanobacteriia > Cyanobacteriales > Nostocaceae > Dolichospermum. The sequence goes on along the minus strand of JBJUHT010000163.1, from coordinate 4,553 downwards.
TTGCCAATTGGATGTATCAAGCTGCTTACGAATATTATCAATGACGCGAATGAAAGCAGGTTGCATCAAGATTTCAGCTTGCTGCCATGAGGTATAATTAATGATTTTAGGTAGCATTCTTAGTCAAGGGCGATACTGATAGTAAAATTAACGATTTTGTTTGATGAAAGAATTGTACTTTTAATTTAAATCTTTTCCCAAGATACCTGATCTCAGGGGAGGAAATTAGGAGATATTGACTACTATGGGTAAAATTAGGTTATAAAGCTGGGGAGGGAGATTATGATAGGTAAATTGCTAGATCATCGCTACCAAGTCATTCGCATTTTGGCCACGGGAGGATTTGGTCAAACCTATATTGCCCAGGATACCAGACGGCCAGGCAATCCCATCTGCGTGGTTAAGCACTTGAAACCAGCCAATTCTGACTCTAATATCTTTACTACTGCTAAACGGCTATTTCACAGCGAAGCAGAAACTTTAGAAAAATTGAGTAATCATGACCAAATCCCCAGACTTTTAGCTTATTTTGACGAAAATCAAGAATTTTTTCTAGTCCAAGAATTTATTGACGGCCACACCCTCCAAGAAGAACTTATCCCCGGACAGCCTTGGAGTGAAGCCCAAGTCATACAAATGTTGTTGGAAATTTTGCAGATTTTAGAGTTTGTTCACCAAGAAGGTGTAATTCACCGCGACATTAAGCCAGATAATATCATTCGCCGCGCGGCTGATTATAAGTTAGTTTTAGTGGACTTTGGTGCAGTTAAACAATTACGTTCACCCTTGGTGACAGTAGGTGGACAAAAAACTGCTACTGTAGCTATTGGTACTCCAGGTTATATGCCTACGGAACAAGGTCAAGGTAAACCCCGCCCCAATAGTGACCTTTACGCTTTGGGAATTATCGCTATTCAAGCATTAACGGGAGTCCCTGTTAGTCAATTACAAGATGACCCAGATACCGGGGAAATTAACTGGCAGCATTTAATACCTATTAATTCTGATTTAGTAGCGATTTTAACAAAGATGGTGCGTTATCACTTCAAAGAACGCTATCAAACAGCAACGGAAGCTTTACAAGCTTGTCAAAAATTGGCGAATATCATTCCAGAATTTTCCCAACCTTCTTTATCCCCTCATCTTCCTAATATTATTTATAAATCTCCTCCAGATATATCTCCAAGATTAACACAAAAAACAATGGCGGTTTCTCCCGCTAATCATATTCCTTCTGCATCTCTTCCTCAACAATCTCTTCCCCAAGATACCAATAAACCCGATCCTTTACCTTTATTAATTGGTATATTACTAGCGGGTGGTGTCGCGGCTTTATTTACAAATATATATCCCAATTTCCAAAATTTAACTGTTAATTGGAAGGGAGAAAATGGCAAATTATTAACTAAATGTTTGGCTGTAGTTACCGCTGATTCTAATATCCGTTCTGAACCCAGCGCTATCAATTCTGATAATATTTTGAAAACTTTAGGTGTGGATAGTGAGTTTGAGGTGACCGGTAAACAAACAAAGCGAGGTTGGGTAGAAATTAAACTTCCCTCCAGAAGGTTGGCCTGGGCCCATTCTGATGTGATTTCTAATCGTGAAAAGTGGATTTCCTGTCGTCGTGACCAAGGTTTGGCTATACAAATTGTAGATGATATTCCTTTAATTACATCTCGACCAATTCCTTCAGTTCCAGCAAAATCTGTGGTGGTAACTCCCACTGCAAAGCCTTCTTCACCAGCTACTCAAAATCAGATCAAAACAATAGATAAGGCCAGAGAAAAGTTTGAATCAGGAGATTTACAAGGGGCAATTTCTCTGCTAAAATCAACATCAGGAAATGCTGTTTCTAGTATTAAAGAAACTGTTGATACTGTTAATCAATGGCAGAATGATTGGGCAAAAGCAGAAGCTTTAGCTAATGATATTAATAAGGCAATTGATAATGGTAAATGGGACGAGGTTTTAGCTTATCGAGATCATCCAGAAAAGCTGCCTAATATTAAATATTGGCGGGATAAAATAGAACCAATGTTTAAACAAGCTGCTGAAAATGTCGCTAAACAGGCACTACCTAAAGAACATAAACCAACTCCTTCAGAAACACCAAAGAATGGGGTTTAAAATCCTGTCTCTACAACTAACATCCCCTGTTGATTTAGTTATTTAGAAGCACTAACACTGATTCTTGTCACCAGGGTTATTAATATTTTTCTCAGGATTAAACTTAGGTGTTTCAGTGGTGTCTATACAAGCAAATCTGACTCTCATAACCCTGATTTTATCACCATCTGCAATTTGTTTAACTTGGTATTTTTATTCTATAGAATCATTAAAAGATTGGTTATCCTGAATTACAATAAATTGACTAGGTTCAGTAATTTTTAATTGGTTTATCTCTCCTTGTTTTTGGGGTACAACATTAATAATCTTGACATTTTTACCTTGTATGGAAATAGGATTAGGAGCATCAGGTATTTGATTAAAAATCTTTTCTGGTATAATTACTTCATAAATTTTCTTGTCTTCTCCTAAAAGTTTAAAAGATTCAACTTCACCCTTTTTAGTCCAGCCATTAATTTTACCTGAAATTTTTAATTTACTGGGACTGTCAGGTTTATAGTTAGGAGGACAATAAAAATCAACAGAGCCTATAGAATTTTTTTCAGGGAACGTCGCACATTTTAAAACTTGCTCGGTTCTTTCAGAAATCTTAATTAACTGTGAATAATCAGCCTCTTCCCCAACACCATAATTAGCATCTTTTCTAATATTTGCTGGAGCATTTAGTAATACTTTGGTAATTGTTTGACGGTCTGATTCAGAAAGGTTAGGAGATAAATAAACATTACCACCAGGGATTTGTTTACTAAGGTGAATAATATTTAAGTCTTTGTCATCCTTAACAGCTATATATGCCGCAGCGCCTATATCAGCTTTTCCAGTTTTTACTAATTCTCTGATTTTCGATGATTTATGACCCATATTTACTTTCAGGGTTTTACCATATAAATCATAAGCCGCCATATAAAAACTAGATGCTGAGTTAAAATCACCCATAGCAATAGTATGTATTGGTTTTAAATCATTTAAAGATTTAATAGGACTATTAGTTTTTGTAAATATGGTAGCTTGGTAATATGGGGGACTATCAGGAAACATCGGGGCTGCAAAGGAATAACCATTATTTTTAGCAGCTATGGAAAGCATTGGTGACTGAGGAAAGGTAATATCCCATTCCTTATTAATCATTCTTTTTCTGGCTTCTTCGTAAGATAGGTTTTCATCACCATCAATAACTATCTGGACTTTATTACCAAATTGCTGTTTGAGGTAAGTAGCTAATCCTTGATAGTATTTTGGTGAACTGAGAATCCCAATAGTTAAAGTGGTGGCTTTTACTTCTTGATGCGGGAAAAATGCTGGTGAAATTAAAGTAACTACAACACCAATACCACAGATGATTCCTACTGTACCCAATATAGCTGCTATTTTGAGTATTCTGGCTTTATTGGTTGTTTGATTTGTTTGGGTATCTGTATTGTTAGTCATTTGATGCTTCTCTAATTTAGATTAGACTTGTTCACTATCATTTAACATCATGATAAAGAATACTCTGAATCATATAGCCATTCCCATACCTAATAAATTAATAATTATTGATGATTAGATTATTAACTGCTCTATCTAAAACCCCAAAAAAAATGCTCCCCATTTCTGGAGAGCATTTCTTTAATTAAGCTCTGTTAAGAAAGCTTGAATTATTAACCGTTGATTGCAGGAGCGCTCAAAGCAACAGGAGCAACATCAGCAGCAGCCAAGTCTAGGGGGAAGTTGTGAGCATTGCGCTCGTGCATTACTTCCATACCTAAGTTAGCGCGGTTGATTACGTCAGCCCATGTAGCAATTACACGACCTTGAGAATCAATTACGGACTGGTTAAAGTTGAATCCGTTCAAGTTGAACGCCATTGTGCTTACACCCAAAGCTGTGAACCAGATACCAACTACTGGCCAAGCAGCTAAGAAGAAGTGTAAAGAACGGCTGTTGTTGAAGGAAGCGTATTGGAAAATCAACCGACCGAAGTAACCGTGTGCTGCAACGATGTTATAGGTTTCTTCTTCTTGACCGAATTTATAACCGTAGTTTTGTGATTCGTTCTCGGTTGTTTCTTTAACCAAGGAAGATGTCACCAAAGAACCGTGCATTGCAGAGAACAAAGAACCACCGAATACACCAGCTACACCTAACATATGGAAGGGGTGCATCAAAATATTGTGTTCTGCTTGGAACACAATCATGAAGTTGAATGTACCGGAAATACCTAAGGGCATACCGTCAGAGAATGAACCTTGACCGATGGGGTAAATCAAGAAGACTGCGGTAGCTGCTGCTACAGGAGCAGAGAAAGCTAGGCAAATCCAAGGACGCATTCCCAAGCGGTAAGAAAGTTCCCACTCACGACCGAGGTAGCAGAATACGCCGATCAAGAAGTGGAATACTACTAACTGGTAAGGACCGCCGTTATACAACCACTCATCTAAAGA
>JBJUHT010000162.1:0-23616 GCA_046070105.1 Dolichospermum sp. | reverse complement strand
TAGAACTGATTCCAGTTAATATTTTTCTGGTCATAGGTAGTGAGTTAATTTGGTAAAATAATTAATTAGGTAAACGGAAAAAAACCGACATAAGTAACGAAAAGTAAAGTTGCCCAAAACCTCTTTCCTGCTCCCTGTTCCATGTTCCCTTGTCATAACGACAATTTTTAACACCAAACTACTTACAGCACTTACCGATGTTATGAGGTACAAGATCACCCCACCCCCAACCCCCTCCCCGCAAGCAGGGAGGTGGCTATGATGTAATTCATAACAAAGGAATCTGCTGTAAATATTTTTCCATTACATAATTTTTAAATTTTATCCCTCGACGTTCTACTTCTTGTTCTTTGACTACAGTAAATCCCCAATGTTGAAAAAATGGTTTTGCGGTAATACTTACTTCTGCTTTAGGGAGATTATTCATTGAGAATTGTCTCCAAAATTTCCGGTGTCAAGCCTCTGGAAACTGCTCTATCACTAATTTCATCCATCAATTTACCAAGAAAATCAACCTCCTCATTCAGATCCTCTCGTAAAAATAAACTAACAAGCGCCGCCAAAGATTGCTTTTTCCGTTAATTGATGTTTCCTTTGTTTTATCTTTATTCAGTAAGCCCTAACTATTGTAAATCTCCATTTATGGTGTTTTTATAGGTTTGATATTTTTGGCTTTATAAAATGTTTCTAAACTGTCACTATCACCCACAAAACGCCAATGCCAAGGTTCATAACTGACACCTTGCAGATTATCCTTAGGAAAGGAAATTTCAAAACTAAATTTGGCCGCATTGGCTTGTAACCACTGATAAGCTTTAGTATTTTCAAAATCAGCTTGTAAATTAATGGCTGGTACTGCACCATCGCCAATATCTACAGCATAGCCTGTATGATGTTCACTATGATTAGGAGGTGCGCTTAGAGACGCTCTTTCTGCTGGAGTTTGGTTACGTTGTGCGCCAATATCAAAAAATAACTGCTTTTGCTCTTGTACGGAACGAAAGCCAGAAATTGGCACTAAAATTACACCCGCACTCCTCGCTGCTTGTACCATGGCTTGAAATTTGACAGCAGCAGATTTTCGCATTCTGATTCTATTGTCAGCCGTAATTGGGGCTAATTCTGACTCTGGCGCTTCTGAATATGGGAAATGTCCCAAGACTGTATCATCCTGAGCAGGAGTATTATTAGCTACTGATGTAGAACTAATTGCTTCCGACTCGGAATTGGCAGTTTGCTTAGGTGTTGTCAGGGAAAACAAGAAACCACTAGAGACAGCCAGCAGCAAAAATCCAGCAAATCCACTGATAATCGCAATTTGCGGTTTTAATTTTATACTATTTATAGTATCAGAATGATCACGGAGGGCTATGGGAATATCATCCTGAGAGTGAGGATAGGAATTGTGTGATTTTTTGGGAAATCCAGCTTTATTCAAGTTTTTGCTCCTATTTGTGTTTAATAGTTAAAGAAGTGGGATTTTCAATTCTTAATTATTTTAGGTGTAATTTTGATAGATATTTTAGAACTATATCTCCGATTAGTGGGATTAATCCTGATAGGATTTATACTAGGACGTAAATTACCAGGAAGTGCTGCCATTTACATAGGTCAGTTTCTCTATTGGGTGGGAGTACCTATTGGTATTATTGGTTTTTTACTGCAAACAGACTTATCAGGACAAATTTGGATTGCACCAATAATAGCGCACCTAGCCATTTTTTTGGGAGCATTGTTAGCCTGGGTAGGAATCAAAATCAAAGCTCATTTTAGCAACTTAATTCCCCAAAGAGCAACTCAAGGTAGTCTGATTCTAGCAGCCATGGTAGGTAATACAGGTTATCTAGGTTTTCCCATAACTTTAGCAATGGTAGGTAAAGAATATTTTGCCTGGGCTTTATTTTATGATCTGTTAGGTTCACTCTTTGGTGCTTATGGTTTAGGTGTGATTTTAGCTGCTAAATGTGGCAATAATATCCAAAATCAAATCTCAGCAGCAAAGGTAATTTTTATTAACCCCGCGCTGTGGAGTTTTGGATTTGGTTTACTGTTGCGTCAAGTCGCGCTTCCTGAGTCAGTAGTATTTTTGTTAGAAAAATTGGCTTGGAGTACAGTAGCTTTATCCTTAATGTTAATTGGTATGAGACTTTCACAATTAAAATCTTGGACTAAATTACCACAAGCAGGAACTAGTATCTTCATTAAAATGCTACTAGTTCCCCTGATTTTAGGTAGTACCCTCTCTCTTTTTGGTGTCACTGGTAAAGTAGCGCAGGTGATAGTTTTGCAAATGGCCATGCCTCCAGCCTTAGCTACACTGGTAATAGCAGAAACCTTTGATTTAGATCGTGATTTGGCTGTTACTGCTTTAGCAATGGGGATTATAGTCTTGTTATTTACACTCCCTCTTTGGTTGTGGCTGTTTTAATTAAAAGCGGAAAAGTAGAGATGTTTCATGGTCTCTACAGAAATCCTGGATAATATTTGGATTATGTGACTACTAAATTATGCTTTTCTGCCAACTCCCCAGGACTAATATATTCATAATGTTCAAAAGGTTGATGAATCCAAGGATTATCGGGCAAATAATCAGTATAGTAATCAGGTACAACAACAGAACAAGCTTTATACCAAATTACAGCGGTGCGGATTTCTGCAATGGAGGATTGTCCATAGGAGTATAACCACGGAACTATTTTCTGAATAGTGACACCAGAATCTACTAAATCATCTACAAGCAAAATCCGCGAACCTAAATTTTCACTAGTCATGGTTAATTGACGGGAAATAAGTAAATTATTTCTCTCTTGTTTACCCATGTCGCTGTAAGATGAAGTAGATAAAATTGCCAAAGGTTGATTGTAGATACGGGAAAGAATATCTCCTACACGCAGTCCTCCCCTAGCTAAACAGACAATTTGGTTAAATTTCCAACCTGATTGATAAATTTTAACAGCTAATTGTTCAATTTTGTGGTGATAATCTGACCAGGAAATATAAAGGTCTGACATAGGACTAAAAAGTGTGTTACTAATTATCAATTATCAACTAATATGGATGTAATTTATGGTTAAATACAATTCCGATAATAAGGATTTTCACCAATCGCTAACCAGTAAAAAATTAGATTTAAAAACTAAACTAGCTTATGGTGCTGGAGATTTAGGACCAGCTATTACTGCAAATATTGCTGTCTTTTACATGATGGTTTTCTTTACTAATGTAGCCGGAATTTCAGCAGGTTTAGCAGGTAGTATTTTGATGATTGGTAAAATTTGGGATGGTATCAATGATCCCATGGTGGGAATGCTAACTGATAAAACCCAATCTCGGCGCTGGGGTCGTCGTCTACCTTGGCTTTTATATGGTGCGATTCCTTTTGGTGTTTTCTTTTTCTTACAATGGATTGTCCCCCAATTTACTGCGGATAAAAACATTAATGTTTGGTGTTTATTTTGGTATTATGTAGTGATTGGCATTGTATCTCAGGCATTTTATACCGTTGTGAATTTGCCTTATACAGCCATGACTCCTGAATTAACTCAAGATTATGATGAACGGACTAGTTTAAATAGTTTTCGGTTTACGTTTTCCATTGGTGGCAGTATTTTATCATTGATTTTATCAAAAATTATTTTCTCACAAATTAGCGATCGCCAACAACAGTATTTAGTTTTAGCCGCAATTTGTACTGTAATTTCTATTTTATCTTTGTATTGGTGCGTTTATGGTGTGCGCGATCGCATTTTGGCTTTTGAAGCTAAACGTATGCAATTACCAAAAGAGGTAGAAATTCCCTTTTTTGAACAGCTAAAAATCGTCTTTACTAATAAACCCTTTCTCTTTGTAATTGCTATCTATCTTTTTTCTTGGTTAGGTGTGCAAATCACAGCCAGTATTATTCCCTATTTTGTCGTTAACTGTATGAAACTTAAAGAGGGAGATGTCCCTACGGTGATGATTGCAGTCCAAGGAACGGCTTTATTTATGTTATTTATTTGGAGTTATTTAAGTCAAAAAATTGGTAAAAAACTGGTTTATTTTCTAGGAATGAGTTCTTGGATTATTGCTGCTGGTGGATTATTTTTCTTACAGCCTGATCAAATTGGTTTAATGTATATGATGGCTATCATGGCAGGTGTGGGAGTTTCTACAGCTTATCTAATTCCCTGGTCAATGATACCTGATATTATTGAATTAGATGAATTACAAACCGGACAAAGACGAGAAGGAATTTTCTATGGTTTCATGGTTTTACTGCAAAAATTTGGTTTAGCTTTGGGGCTATTTTTAGTCGCTAATACTTTACAAGCTTATGGTTTTAAAGAAGCTGTTATTGGACAAAGTTCCTTACCTGTACAACCAGAATCTGCACTTTTAGCTATTCGTATCGCTGTTGGACCAATACCAACTGTTTGTTTAATAGCAGGTTTGGTGTTAATGTACTTTTATCCTATTACCCGCGAAATGCACGCAGAAATAATGCTAAAACTACAAGAGAAACAGGAAAGAATATAAAGCATTAGGCAGTTATAATACCAATTATCTTATCAAGATGTACCAAGTTAGATAAGAAACGAACCACGAAGGAGCGAAGGACGCGAAGAAAGAAAAATGAAGAAGGAAATAAAAGATCAAAAATTCAGCCCAGGCTCATAAAGAAATGGTATAATTATTGAGATAATTGTTTTAATATCCAGAATTATCTTTAAGTGATTATATTTTTAAGCTAAAATAATCAAACATTACAGTACCTTCGACACAGATATAGTTTACATAATGAACTCTACACAAGAACAACTAAAACTCAAATTGACCAAGGCTTTAGTAGCTGCTTTTGGTACAGATTACACCAATACAGATCCAATTTTGGTTTCTGCCAGTAATCCTAAATTTGGTGACTATCAAGCTAATGTGGCTTTATCCTTGAGTAAAAAGTTAGGGAAGCCACCCCGAATTATCGCTGGAGAAATTGTCAGTAAATTAGATATATCTGATATTTGTGAACCTCCAGAAATCGCTGGACCCGGTTTTATTAACCTCAAATTACAAACATCTTATTTAGAAGCACAACTTAACGCCATTCAATTAGATTCTAGATTGGGAATACCTAAAGCGACAATTCCTCAAAAGCAAATTGTGGATTTTTCTAGTCCAAATATTGCTAAAGAAATGCACGTTGGACATTTACGTTCTACTATTATTGGTGATTCTATTGCCCGGATTTTAGAATTTTGTGGTCATGATGTTTTAAGATTAAATCATGTTGGTGATTGGGGTACGCAATTTGGGATGTTAATTACCTATTTGCGGGAAGTTTATCCAGAAGCACTCACTACCGCAAATGCTTTAAATATTGGGGATTTAGTTAATTTTTACCGCCAAGCTAAACAACGATTTGATGAAGATCCGGTTTTTCAAGAAAGTTCCCGTCAAGAAGTTGTGAGATTACAAGCTGGTGCGGAAGATACGCTTCATGCGTGGAAATTGTTATGCGAACAATCTCGACAGGAATTTAAAATCATTTATGATTTACTGAATATCCAATTAATAGAAAGAGGTGAATCTTTTTATAATCCCTTATTATCAAAAGTTGTAGAAAATTTAGCAACAACGGGATTATTAGAATCAAGTCAAGGGGCAAAATGTGTTTTCTTGGATGGTTTTACTAACAGAGAAGGTAATCCTTTACCCTTAATTGTCCAAAAATCAGACGGTGGTTATAACTACGCAACCACTGATTTAGCAGCTTTACGTTATCGCATTCAAAAAGATCAAGCCCAGCGGATAATTTATGTCACAGACGAAGGACAATCTAACCACTTTGCCCAATTTTTCCAAGTAGCAAGAAAAGCAAATTGGATACCTGGTGATGTGGAATTAGTTCATGTTCCTTTTGGGTTAGTATTAGGTGAAGATGGCAAAAAATTTAAAACTCGTTCTGGGGATACTGTGCGGTTACGAGATTTATTAGATGAAGCTATTAACCGCGCTCGTGCAGACATAGAAAAGAGATTACAAGAAGACGGCAGATTAGAAACAGAAGAATTTATCCAAAATGTGGCGGAAGTAGTGGGAATTAGTGCGGTTAAATATGCAGATTTAAGTCAAAATCGCACCAGCAGTTATGTCTTTAGTTATGACAAAATGTTATCTCTCAAAGGCAATACAGCCCCTTATCTTCTTTATGCTTATGTGAGGATTCAAGGTATTAGTCGTCATGGGAATATTGACTTTACTAACTTGGGAATAAATCGTCAAATCTTACTAAAAGAAGATGCAGAATTAACTTTAGCTAAACATCTCTTGCAACTTGATGAGGTAATTAAAGAAGTAGCACAGGATTTATTACCAAATCGTTTGTGTGATTATTTGTATCAACTCAGCGATAAGTTTAACAAATTCTATGAAAATTGTCCTGTTCTCAAATCAGAAGAACCTGCTAGAACTTCGCGGTTAATGTTATGTGATTTAACTGCAAAAACTCTCAAGTTGGGATTATCTTTGTTAGGAATTAAGGTTTTAGAAAGGATGTAAATAGAAGCATTGGATAAGGGTTTAGCTTTTGCTAAATCCTTGATATATTTTAATGTTATTGAATATTAAGCCACCTTCATTAATTGTTCCAAAGATTTAACTACAGGTAAATGTTTACCATCTTCTTGATATTCGGCAATTAGCATTTCTATAACTTCCTGAGCATTTTTAATAGCTTCTTCATAAGTATTACCATGAGACTGCTAAAACATTTTGTGGCTAAATTTTCAATTTCATTGATTTTCACCCACCTTTGCTAACTTTCCACTGGAAACCCGCGCAGGTGGGTTTTTTATGGCTGCTGTCACTGAGATTTTTTCTGGCGCTTCCAGGTAAGCAGCACTTACTTTTAGCATCAATTATTTTTTTGTCAAGTCCTATTGACACTTTGTAAAGATATTGTTATATTAGTTTACATAAGTTAACAAAATCCAGAAAAAAGATTATGTATACCACAAGTGATGAAAAAGGCATTCTTAACAACTACGCCAAAGAACCCAAACTTTACTATGCAGAATTTCCTACAAAAGCGCAACAAAGCACCTATGCCTTTCAAGGTGTAGTAGCAATATTATTTTTAACTTCTATAGTTTTAATTATCTTGGGGGTTAGCTAAAATTTCTCGCTTCGGTATTTGTATCTAATCGTCATTCAAATTTTCTCCTAATTAACCCTGGTCAGTTTCGCCAGGGTTTTTTATTGCCATTTCTTGCTTTACTGCTCACTTAAACGTCGAAGCTGATCTCGAAAATAACAAAAGCTTGGTGATTGATTATTATCAATATCCATTAGAGGAGATATCTTTTCAGCCCAAGTTGTTTTCTCTTTACCAATTACCTGATAAGGAAGTTTAGACAACTTTTGACAACCACCAGGATATACTGCGTCGGCTAACTTCTCCCATGTGCCACAAATATCATCATTAGCATAAGAATTTAGGGTTGCTAGTTTGGCATTTGGATAAGCCGTCTTTACTGCTGCTAAATCACCTAAATACCATGCTTCTCCTTCCTCAATAGCAATACAAAATTGCGTCTTTGGTTTAGGTTCACAAGAGTCTACAATATTCAGTAATTCTTTGCGAAAAACACTCAAACATCGGTAATCAAGATCGCAAATAATGATCAGAACAGCATGATAACTAGGGGGATAACTGGCAAATGTTTTACCATAGCCTTGAATAAGTCGCGGTAATTGGTCGAGCAAAATTCGTTTTTTGGGATCAGAATTAGATGTAAGATTTTTAGGAATATGCCCTATTCCTTTGTAAGCATGAATATTAAATGTGTGTTGTTCGGGGTTAATAATTTTTGGAACAAGAATATCAAGAGTAGTTTTGCCAGAAATATCCTCAACTAATATTTCAAAGTGCATATATTCACCTTGCGTCCAAGTAGTCACTGTACCAAAGTCCACCCAGGGGCAACCCTTCAGAAACAAGATTATTAATCAAAGGATCTTCACTAGCCCGCTTAATTTTAGCAAATCCATCTTCGCCCTTTTCTAATATCCAAACTTCTTCAGGTTCAAGGGCATCTACAAAATATGGTTGATGTGTTGTCACAAATATTTGTGATCCACCTTTTTGACCTGTAGTGTGTTCTCGAAATTCTCTAGCTAGAGTTTCTAAAAGTTTATGATAAAGTCCATTTTCTGGTTCTTCGATACACAAAAATGGTGGTGGTGAAGGGTCTTCTAACATCAGAAGATAGGCAAATACTTTGAGTGTACCATCTGACATTTGTTGAGAGTAAAATGGGTCTTGAAATCCCTTGTCGTTGAAACGCAAAAGCAGTCTTCCATCTGGACTTGGGTAAGTGCTAATCTTATTGACACCGGGAATTTTATTCGCTATTTTTTCCAGTATGGATTGAAACTTTTTGGGATGTTCTCTTTCCATAAATTGAACTACATTACCTAAATTATCTCCATGAATATTCAAATGCTTTTGTGGTCCGGCTAGAGGTAAACTGCGGGCAGCATCAGGTGTAAAATAGCTTAAATACCACCCTTCAATAAATCTTCTAAACATAGAAATTCGGGGATGTTGTTTAAGTGAACCTAAAGTAGCAATTCCCAGTTTTCGCGGATCATCAAGTTCAACTACTTCGGTTTCTTTAGTTTCTTCTTCTGCTTCACCTCTTTGGATTTTATCCATTAAATCTGACACATCAAAATCATCTTGCTTACCTTGTTGTTCACCTTTCCATGCGATTCCTCTGCCTTCATTGAGAATTAAAAAAGAAAAAGGTTGTCCCTTACCTTGTCCTATTCTGCGTTGTCTCAGTCTCTCTTTTTTTACATAAGGTCTTTGAAATGAGTCAATATCTATGGCTAATTCATAAGTAATTGGTCGGGCATTACCATCTTCTTTATAATAGATTTCAAACTCAATACTTCCCTGTTGTCCTTGAGAGAGAATTTTTTCAAACCCACCACGACCATGAGCATAACAAGCTTCTTCTACTCCATTTTTCAAGCAATCAGCAAGAAAGCCAAAAATGTCAAAAATCGTGCTTTTTCCCACGCCATTCTTACCAATAACCGCTGTCATTGGTGTTAATGGCTTGGCACTTTGTGTATTCCACAATTTCCCCAAGGTAATATCACGAATAACTCTGTAATTTCTAACTCTAAAGCCTTCTATTCTAGACATTTAATATGCTCTACTTTGATTTTACTCACTAATTTTTTGAGGAATGAGATAAATTATTCCGGAAATAATCGTTAATATTACCGATATCCAAAAGGCAATTAAAATAGGAGTTTGCCAAATTGGAGATAAGGGAGCAATTAGGAGAGATATGGCAATAATTTGACTAACTGTTTTCAGTTTACCCCAAATATTTGCACCAGTGATAGTAGTTTGATTAACTCGCCAACCTGCGATCGCTAATTCCCGTGCTAAAATTATAAAAACTCCCCAAGCTGGAATTTTTCCTAATTCTACTAATACTAATAATGGTGCAAGTACCAATAATTTATCTACCAAAGGATCAAGAAATTTACCTAATTCACTAATTTGATTCAATTTTCTGGCCAAATATCCATCCAACCAATCAGTTAGAGCCGCAATTAAAAATATAGTTAAACATATCCATTTGGCTTGATTTGTGGGATTGTATAAACCATGGAGTAAAAAAGGTATTCCCAGCAGTCGAGAAAAAGTAATCCAATTAGGTAAAGTCATTAGAAAAATGTCAGAACTCAGGAGTAAGGAGGAAGAATTAAAGACAGGGAAAAATAGAGAATTAGGAAGGAAATACAGGTGATCAAAACTGTATTTCATAAGTAGGTTGGCGTTAAAAATTGTCGTTATGACAAGGGAACAGGGAACAGAGAAGGGGTTTTGGGCCACTTTACTTTTCGTTACTTATGTCGGTTTTTTTCCGTTCACTTACTTAATACCAGGAATAGCTATATATTCCTGATTTCCAACTTTCTTGTTAAAATCTTTCTACATCTGGGAATTTTTGAATAGATACTTTTGCAGCTTCTCCACAAGTGCGAGGAGTAGGAAAAATCTTACCAGGATTGGCTAAATTTTGGGGATTAAATACTTTTCTTACCCATTGCATTGTTTCCAAATCAGCTTCACTAAACATATCTGGCATATAGCATTTTTTATCAGCACCAATACCATGTTCACCGGAAATACTACCACCCACTCTTACACACAATCTGAGAATTTCTCCCCCCAATTCTTCAACTTTTTCCAATTCTCCATGTATGGAATTATCAAATAAAATTAATGGATGTAAATTACCATCTCCAGCGTGGAAAACATTAGCAATGGGATAACCATATTGATGACTTAACCGCTCAATTTCTTGGAGAACATAAGGTAATTGGGTGCGAGGAATTACACCATCTTGTACATAATAATCTGGGCTAATATGTCCCGCAGCAGCAAAAGCTGCTTTTCTACCTTTCCATAATTTTAATCTGGTTTCTGGGTCACTAGCACTAGTCACATTTCGCGCTCCATTTTTCTGACAAATTTCTTTAATTAGCTGTTTATTAGCAGAAACTTCTACTTCTAAACCATCAATTTCTACTAATAGAATAGCAGCGGCATCACGAGGGTAACAATTAGTAGCCACCACATCTTCTACAGCGTTAATACTAATATTATCCATCATTTCCATACCACCAGGAATAATGCCCGCGCTGATAATATCAGAAACCGTTGCAGCAGCAGCATCTACACTGGTAAAATCTGCTAATAAAACACAAATTGATTCCGCAGTTTTGAGAATTTTTAAAGTGATTTCTGTCGCAATTCCTAAAGTACCTTCTGAACCGACAAAGACACCTGTTAAATCATAACCTGGAGTTTCGGGAATTTGTCCACCAATATCAACAATTTCACCATGAGGAAGGACTATTTTTAAACCTAAAACATGATTTGTTGTTACACCATATTTTAAACAATGTACTCCCCCAGAATTTTCGGCGATATTACCACCAATAGAACAAATAATTTGACTAGAAGGGTCTGGTGCAAAATAAAAACCAGCACCGCTAATTGCTTGAGTCACCCAACTATTAATTACTCCGGGTTGGACAATTGCTCGTTGATTTTCTAAGTCTATTTTTAAGATTTGTCGCATTAAAGAAGTGACAATTAAAACAGAATTTTCTGCTGGTAAAGCGCCACCAGATAAACCTGTTCCCGAACCTCTAGCAATAAAGGGAACGGAGAATTGATTGCAAATTTTGACGATTTCTGACACTTGTTCTGTGGTTCTTGGTAAGACTGCGACGGGGGGACATTGTTTATAGCTGGTTAAACCGTCACATTCATAGGTAAGGAGTTCTTCTTTGCGTTGTACTACACCTTTTTCTCCCAGGACTGCGACAAATTTTTTGATTATGGGTTTCCAGTTTATGGTTTGAGTTTTGGGTGATTCTTGGGTAAGCATAGAGTTTTTTATCTGTGGTAGATGTTGATTGTTGATGATAGCAAAATATTGATTTAACTGATTTTAATATTTATTATATCACGAAACCGATGTTACTTGAAAGTTTTCAATATCTTTTTAGTGAGATTCAAAAAATAAATGTTGGTAATTTTTATTTATAAAGTAGATAAGTAGGTGAACGGAAAAAACCCGACATAAGTAACAAAAAGTAAAGTTGCTCAAAACCTCTTCCCTGTTCCCTTCTCATAACGATAGTTTTTAACGCCAGTCTACTTATTTTTGATTTAAAAAAACCTATAAAAATGCCAGGATTTATTTGAATATATTTGACAATTGAAAAACTTAATCAAACATTATAGATAATCGCCGATCATGTGTAAAAATAAATGGTTCTTCAGTACATAGTATGCAAAATCAATCTCAAAAAACTGCGGAAGGCTTAATATACATAAGACACAAGCTACAGATATTGAATATTATTACAAAAATTGCCTCTTTACCCAGTTAAGAGTTAAGAGTTAAGAGTTCCCACCCGATTAGTAATTTAGCATAACAAGTACCGAAGAACCAAATAAATTAATGATTAGGAAATATCTTCAGCGATAAATTAGCATCAACTTGGATTTTAGATTTTAGATTGACCCTACATTTATATGAAGTTTAACAACTAAAAATTAAATTCGGTTTCAGATGGATATTTACACCAATCTGAAACCTATTACTAAGAGGTTGTCTTAAAAGTTTTCGGCGAATAAATTCTCTACTACACCAGCAAAGTCCACCTGCGTGGACTAAGGAAAAATTAAGGATTTGAAACCTGCGTAGGCAGGTTTTGTCTATGTGTGATTTCTAATCGCCCCAGTTAGACTTTTCAAACCTCTAAGGTTTGTCAGGTTTCCAGAAATTGAATAATTAGCAATTAACTTTAGAAATTAGTTAATTGAAGTCTGGAAATATCACATACTGGAATATATCGCATCTTTTCCAAGTAATGTATTACCTTAACAACGCTTTCATCAATACTTTCCTGTTCTGTATTACAAATAATTTCTGGATTTATAGGTTCTTCGTAGGGGTCATCAATGCCTGTAAATCCTTTAATTTTTCCAGATCTAGCTTTGGCATATAAACCTTTAACGTCTCTGTTTTCACAGGTTTCTAAAGATGCTTTAACATAAACTTCCACAAAATTTTCTGTCATCTGTCTTATTTTTTCTCTCATTTCTCTATAGGGACTAATAGCAGAAACAATGGTGATGACTTGATGACGACTTAACAGACTGGCTACAAATCCAATGCGATGAATATTAATATCCCGATCTTCTTTGCTAAAACCTAAACCTTGGGAAAGATGAGTTCTCACCACATCCCCATCTAAAACTTCTACCCGACAACATCGTTTTTTTAACTCCAATTCTACACCCTGAGAAACAGTTGTTTTACCAGCACCACTTAACCCTGTAAACCATAAAGTTAATCCAGAATAGTTCATGTTAATTTCCTTTTTATTTTTTGAATGAACTCGATATTTAAGATAATACAATACTAAAATTATGATGTCAATTATGGCGGATTTTCCTATTCCTAATTTTTACAGAAAATAGCTTTCGGAAAATTTTTCTGTAATAATTATTTCTAGTGTTATTTTTGATAATCAATCATACAGCGTTTTCCGCTTTGATGAGGTATAGGACTAATATTTGATTTTTGAACAGAACTCTGTACATACTGACAGCCTTCTTTCCTGTTCCCAGTTAAGAGTTCCCTGTTCCCTGCCTCTACGAAAAATTCATGAATCAAATCGGATCACTTACTGCTATAGTATAGGCTATTTCATTATTGCTCAAATTTTGTCAAGAGAATTAACAAATTTGTGAACGGGATTTGAGAGAATCTAGATTATGGTTTATTTGGTTAATCGCAATTTACAGCGGTTTCTGCTCTTATGAGGTACAAAGTTGAATGATGAAACTCTTGTGGTGCGGGCATCTTGCCCGCTAAATATGTACCTCATAACACCGGGAAGTGCTGTATAATTAATTAGAGGTTTTCTAAAAATCCTGAATTTCTAAATTTAAAAATTTAAGAACTATTACTTTTATGAATTTTCGTGATGAGTTTAAACTGTTACTTCGCGCTCGGTATCCATTGATTTATATTCCCACCTATGAAGAAGAACGGGTAGAAACTGCGATTCGAGAAGAGGCTATAAATCAGGGTAATCGTCCGGTGTATACTTGGGATTTTGTGGACGGTTATCAGGGAAGTCCTAATGATGTGGGATTTGGTAAACGTAACCCATTACAGGCCTTAGAGTTTGTAGAAAAATTGACTCCTGCTGCCCCTGCGGTGTTGATTTTGCGGGATTATCATCGTTTTTTGGATGATGTGGCCATTTCTCGTAAACTCCGTAATTTAGCCCGACTATTGAAGTCACAACCGAAAAATATTGTTTTATTATCCCCCCGCGTCGTTATTCCTGATGATTTAACGGAAGTGCTAACGGTGGTGGAATTTCCCCTACCTAACGCTGGGGAGATCAAAACAGAGGTAGAACGATTATTAAAAACCACGGATAACCCTCCTGGTGGTAAATTTTTGGATGATTTGGTACGTTCTTGTCAAGGGTTGTCTATGGAAAGAATCCGTCGGGTGTTAGTACGGGCGATCGCATCTCATGGACAATTACAACCAGAAGATGTAGATTTAGTCTTAGCAGAAAAGCGCCAAACTATCCGTCAAACCCAAATTCTTGATTTTTATCCCGCCACTGAGGAAATTACTGATATTGGGGGACTAGATAATTTGAAAGATTGGTTAATTCGGCGCGGTGGTTCTTTTAGCGAAAAAGCCCGACAATATGGTTTACCCCACCCCCGTGGGTTAATGTTAGTGGGAATTCAGGGAACTGGTAAATCTTTGACCGCTAAAGCGATCGCCCACCATTGGCACTTACCTCTTTTACGCTTAGATGTAGGGCGGTTATTTGGCGGTTTGGTGGGTGAGTCCGAATCTCGCACCCGGCAAATGATTCAAGTGGCAGAAGCGCTCGCTCCCTGTATACTATGGATTGACGAAGTTGATAAGGCTTTTTCTGGTTTAGGTAGCAAAGGTGATGCAGGTACTACTAGTCGGGTATTTGGGACTTTTATCAATTGGTTAGCCGAAAAAACTTCCCCTGTGTTTGTTGTGGCCACCGCTAACGATATTCAAGCTTTACCACCAGAAATGTTAAGAAAAGGGCGATTTGATGAAATTTTCTTTGTCGGTTTACCTAGTCAGGAGGAACGAAAAGCAATTTTTTATGTCCATTTATCCCGATTACGTCCCTATAATTTGAACAGCTATGACATTGATAGGTTGGCCTATGAAACTCCCGATTTTTCCGGTGCGGAAATTGAGCAAACTTTAATCGAAGCCATGCACATTGGTTTTAGTCAAAACCGGGATTTCACAACTGATGATATTTTAGAAGCTGCTAGTCAAATTATCCCCTTAGCACGAACCGCTGTCGAGCAAATTCAAAAACTCCAAGAATGGGCCGCAGCTGGTAGAGCCCGTCTGGCTTCAAAATATACCTCTTTAAATCAACGTATCCAACGTCAAGAAAAAAATTAAAAATTAAACATCTTTTACCTGTTTCTTATTCCCCACTATATGTTTAAAAACTTACTTAAATTTATACTCGGCCAACTTTTAGCAATCGTGGTTTTATTAGCCAGTGGCTTGATAGTTGCTCTCTATTTCGTCAATCGTACTGCCGTAAATCCACCTAAGCCAATGTTTGCTAACGATAATCCTACAAACGAAATCACAAAGCCTAAAGCCATTACTCAGCCTAAACCTGAGAAAAAAGTTATTTCTAGCCCAGTACCTACACCTACTCCCACAAAATCACCTAATTCATTACCACCAGGTGCTTATCAAGGAATTGTTACTTGGCCAGCAGGACTAAGTATGAGAGCAGAACCAGATATAAATTCTTCCACCGTAGGAGGAGTTAACGGTAATAAACAAGTGATCATTATTGAGGATAGTACGGATAAAAAATGGCAAAAAATTCGCATTCCTGATACTAACCAAGAAGGTTGGGTAAAAGCAGGTAATATTCAACGTTCTCAGTAAGCCAATTTTGGATTTTAGATTTTGGATTTTGGATTTTAGATTTTGAATACTCAATGAAAAATGTACTAACTGCTGACAAAACCGCGTTTAATTTGTTCACGTTCAATAGCTTGAAATAAAGCCATAAAGTTACCTTCTCCAAAACCCTGAGCTAAAAGACGACGTTCAATAAATTCAAAGAAAAAAGTTGGTTGTGAGAAAATTGGTTGACTGAAAATTTGCAATAATAGTTGTCCTATAGTCGCATCTTCATGCCAGTCTACCAAAATTTCCTGCCGGGCGATCGCTTTTAATTCTTGAGGTGACAAAGAAAATTTCTCTCTTTTTTGTAACAGGGAATAGTAATTTTCAGAAACAGAAAGGAACGATAAACCAGCAGCACGAAAAGAAACAATTGCATCAATAAGATTTGGTATCTGTAAAGCAATATGTTGAATACCCGCCCCTCTATTCACCTCTATAAACTCCTGAATTTGCGAACTAGGTGACGCTGGTTCATTAATTGGTAATTGGATATTTCCATAGGGAGAAATCATCACCCGACTATGCAACCCAGAACGATCTGTTTTAATTTTAAAACTTTGTTGAGGATAAAAATCAAAGATATTCTGATACCAATTAACAGCAGTTTCTAACTCACCAACTCCCACATTCAAAACTAGATGATCAATTGCAGTAATAACATGATCTACTTGCTCCCTCTTATCTCTTATCTCTTCCCTGATTTTCTCCCTATTTCTAGTAATTAATGTATGATGCAAACTACCCCATGCAGCAATTTTAGCATACTGACAAAATCCAGTATCAACAACCGGTTCGAGAAGTTTTGCACCATTATTAATGGCCTTTGTTGTCAATGCTTCCATATCATCAACAAGAAAGGCTATATCAGCCACACCAGGAGGATGTTGACGCAAAAATTCAGCCACAGGACTAGTAGGTAAAATCGGAGAAGAAAGTAAAAAGCATACAGAGCCACTTTTTACTACTTTTGTACAAGTATGCAAGGATTTTTGATGATAAGAAAGACTGGGAAAAATGCCCTCATTTATTTCTTGAAAACCAAGACAATAGACAAACCAATCTCTCCACCTTACCGCATCTTCAACATAGAAGTGAACATGATCAACCAGCATAACTTATTCAAAATCAAGTATTTATTATCAGCTTTCATCTGTTAGATATTAGAAAAATAAATGACTCTCAGGTTGAATATTAATTTCCATTGGTATAGCCTGGGGTGCAACCGATAAAGCATAGAAAATGGCATTTGCAGCAGTTTCACAACTAAGCATTTTATGCCGATCTACTTTTAAATTTACCTGATCCCAAAAAGGAGAATCTATTCCCCCAAAGTAAAACAGCGTTATCTTCACTCCAAAGCGTTTCAGTTCTTCTGCTATGGATTTACTAAAACCCACTACACCAAATTTAGAAGCAGAATAAGCCGCAGCCATGGGCATAGAATGTTTACCCAGAATACCGACAACGTTACAAATATGACCAGATTTACGTTTTTGCATCTCTTTCGCTGCTGCCTGAGTGGTGTAAAAACAGCCTTTTAAATTCAAATTGAGCATTTTATCTAAATCTGCTGGTTCAATAGTGTTGTAGGCTTTCAGAATGCCCGCTCCGGCTACATTTACTAAGACATCAATTTGTCCAAACTGGCTTATTGTTCTTTGGATTAATGTATCTACTTGTGGAGGTTGAGTAATATCGGTGGGAACTATAAGTATATTTGTGGGTTCTGTCGCTAACTCAGTTGCTAATGCTACTAAATTTTCCTCATTTCTAGCTGCCAGTACCAACCTCACCCCTGTGGGTGCTAGTTGACGAGTCAGGGTTGCACCAATACCACCAGTAGCACCGACAATGACAATAACTTTATCTTGTAGTATCATACTATTTACATTGCTTTACAGACTATATTTATCATACACAGGACTTAGGCAAAATAAAAGCAAAGTAGAGATTTTATTTGCAAAAAACGCCCACGGAAACTCTATCTAGGTTTCAGTTATAGAGCATTTTAAGAGAGCATTTGAGAGGATGTTTTAACAGTATTAGCCGAATAAATTCCCTGCTATATAAGCAAAGTCCACCCGCGTGGACCAACGAAAAACTAAGATATCTAATCGCTGACTTTAGCATTAATTTAGACTTGACAAACATTCTCTTATATCTGTTGAAATTTTCGTTTTTTTTCTTTACATCTTCGCGTCTTTGTGGAATATAAAAATATTCATCTTAGACTGATGATTTTTATTTGTATTTTACATCTAAAAGTGTTACAACCTAGTTAATCATCTGCTCATTTAAGATTCAAAAACCCTATGTTAGCAGGCACAATTTTACAAAATGGCAAATATACCATCCTCCAGGAGATAGGGCAGGGCGGATTTGGTGTTACCTTTAAAGCTATGCACCACTATTTGGGTCAAGAAGTGGTAATGAAGACTATCCATGAACACTTGCGACAACATCCCGATTTTCCCAAATTCCAGCGCCAATTTCAAGAGGAAGCCAAAAGATTAGCTACTTGTGTTCATCCTCACATTGTCCGGGTCAGTGACTTTTTTCAGGAAGATAGTCTACCCTATATGGTTATGGAATACATTCCCGGAGAGACTTTAGGTACAGCATTTGTATTACCAGGAATACCCCTACCAGAAACCACCGCTATTCATTATATCCGCCAAATAGGCGCGGCTTTACAAGTAGTACATCATAACGGGTTATTACACAGAGATGTTAAACCAGATAATATTATTTTGCGTCAAGGAACTCAGGAAGTAGTATTAATTGATTTTGGCATTGCTAGAGAATTTAATGATGGGGCAAAACAGACACACACAAGTTTAGTCAGCGAGGGTTATGCACCTATTGAACAATATTTAACCCAAGCACCACGCACAGCAGCTACAGATGTATATGGTTTAGCGGCGACCTTATATGCACTATTAACAGCACAAGTTCCTATACCAGCTTTATTGCGCGATCGCCAGAAAATGCCCTATCCCAATGAAATACGGCCTAGTCTTAGCGCGGCTGTTAATGAAGCAGTAATGCGGGGAATGGCTATAGAACCTCAATTTCGGCCTACTACAGTCGCAGAATGGCTACAAATGCTGCCAGTATATGAGTTAAATGTTATATCACCAATTTTACCTACTCAGTCAGTACCTACTATTAATTTATCGGGTTCAAAATCAAAAGATATAGATAAAAAAGCTACTCCTGTTCCTATTTCTACACCATCAATTATCAGCGAAGTCCCTGGTATTAAACATAAAACAGGTGTACCCAAAGGAGTTATTGGTATGGGTATCGTTTTACTTGCAGCTACAGCAGGTTTTAGCATGATTCAGACATTATTAAAACCATTACCTAAACCACTACTTGAAGAAACTACTTACAAATCTAACACACCCCAACCTGTAGTAGAAATATCACCATCACCTCTAAATGAAAATACTCAAACTTCATACTCTAGAGAATCTATACCAGTGCGTAGTTTGAGAAAAAGAAAGAAAAATGTGGTTATTTCTCCAGAACCAAGTCCTACTAGTGACAGCAGTTATGAAGAAAAAGCACCTGAAGATACTCAACCCACTCCAACTCCTGATACAACTCTAGAGAAATCAACACCACTTGTGACCTCTTCACCATCTTCAGTAGACACTTTGAATGAGGTTAAAGAAGCACCAAAAACCCTTCCTCCAGTCCCCAAAAATACCGTACCAGAATCCGATCAAAATCAGGTATTACCCCCATCTTCTTCAATTATCCCCCAGAAGGAGTCTCAACCAACAAATTCTTCTTCTGTAGAAGTTCCCACGGAAACAGAAACAAACCAAAATCAAGCCCCGGAAAATCAATCACAAAAGGCAGAAAAACCGCCGCAAGATGGGGAAAAACTGCCACAATAAGGTATAAATTTAACGGAGAGGGGGGGATTCGAACCCCCGTTGAGTTTCCCCAAAACGCATTTCGAGTGCGTCACCATCAACCACTCGGACACCTCTCCAATAAACTATGATTGATTGTGATTATAGCATAACAAAAAAGAAAATGTCTGTTTTTTAGGTCAATCTGCCATAACGTGCTGTCATCACACTTCCGGGATAGGATTGATTATATAACCAAGCCCACATTTGATCACCAAAGGAAAAATGCCACCATTCTCTAGGATTACGTTGAAATCCAGCTTTTAACATGACATTGTGCAATAATTGGCGGTGAGTATGATAGGTTTGATGACTATTAATATAATAATCGGGATGCGATCGCTCGGACATTTCATCAATGGGTGAACCCATATCCACAATTTCCCCGATATCATTGACTAAAGTAATATCCACAGCAGCACCCGTACTATGGGGTGGAGGGGTATTCATATCTAAACTCGGTACAGCCCAAATTTCATAAACTGCTTCCCAGACTTCTTCGAGTTGCTGAGGTGACAATTCTGCTGCTGTTAAACCCCTATTTCGCAACGCTTCCCCAAAACTATAATCTACCATAAATTGTTGGATAGCTACGGGACGATAAGCATCGAATATTTGAATGTACCAATGGGGATTTGTAAATTGTAAATAATTTTGTGCCTGAATCAAATTGGAAATTACACTTTCGCGCAAATAATAAGGTGAATGTTCTCCATAATTAGCGCCTAATTTTTGATAGGGGTGAGGAGATTCTACCGCAAATAGTTCCAGAGGAATTTGCACTAAAGGTTCACCACATTCAATAATAGGGATTTGGTGGTATGGTCGCATTGCAATTGATCAATTTTTAACCTATTATACAATCTTACTGGTTCTGTCACTTTGCTAGAAATTATCTATTAGTAAGCCAATTAAAAATCCGTATAAGCCACAGCAGATATTGATTCTGTAGACACAATTTTGGTATCATATTTAGTGATCACTAGAATCTAGTTCATATATTTTGTATCTTAATTTGATGAATGGGGAGTATCGAAAATGCCAGTAGTAATGCCCGAATTTGTGGAAAACCCGGAAAATCGTTGTCCGGTAATTCTTTTGCTTGACACCTCTGGCTCAATGTCAGGACAACCTATCCAGGAGTTAAATCGGGGTTTAGCAGCCTTTAAAGAAGATGTAATGAAAGATGCTCAAGCCTCTTTAAGTGTAGAAGTGGCTATTGTCACTTTTGGACCTGTGAGACTGACGCAAGATTTTGTCACTATAGACCATTTTACACCGCCTAAACTAGAAGCAGATGGTGTCACGCCAATGGGTGCAGCCATAGAATATGCTTTAGACCTATTGGAAAAACGCAAACAGTCTTATAAAGATAACGGTGTCCATTATTATCGTCCTTGGGTATTTTTAATTACCGATGGTGCGCCTACAGATGCTTGGGAGGGTGCAGCGCAAAGAGTGAGAGAAGAAGAAGAACAGCGGCGAATGTTGTTTTTTACTGTTGGTGTTCAGGGTGCTGATATGAACAAACTTAAACAAATTGCACCTCGTCCTCCAGTGACCCTAAATGGCTTAGATTTTCGCTCTTTATTTGTTTGGCTTTCCACTTCCATGAAACGGGTTTCTAGTGGCAAAGTAGGGGAAGCTGTGGTATTACCGCCGGTAGGGTGGGGGCAAATTACAACATAATCTGAATAGAAACCAGATTCCCTACTTCTAATATTAAGTTGATAATTTATTGACATGATCAAAGAAGAAGTCGGGTATCTTAAATCAGATTACTTAAACAGGACTTACACACAACAAAACGAAAGTAGGGGTAATTCATGAATTACCCCGACGAAAGAGTTAGGTTTCTAGTAATATTGTGGGTAAGTCCTATTAAATTTAAAGATTAGATTTTGAGGATTTATTGATTGTGGGTTGGAAAGCTATAGCGCGTTATGCGGTGGGAACAAGTCATAAGGAGCAAAAAATACCTTGTCAAGACTGCGGACATTATCGCATTTTTGATGATGTGATTGTGGGTGCTGTTGCTGACGGGGCTGGAAGTGCTAAATATTCTCACTTTGGTTCTGAATTGGCAGTAAAAACTGTAATTAAATGCTTTGCTGATATTAATGAACTTCCTGATCAACAAGGTTTTTCTCAACCACTGAATCAAGAAGAAGCTGAGAAAGTTTTTACTAAGTTTGTCAAGGAAGTTATTAGGGCGTTCAATGAAAAAGCAGATAATAAAGGTTATTCTGTCAGTGATTTAGCTTGTACCCTGTTAGTTTTTATCGCAACTCCTGAATGGGTTGCAGCCATGCAAATTGGCGATGGATTTATGGTACTCCGTTGCAAAGATCAAGAATATCAATTATTATTTGAACCAGATAAGGGGGAATTTTTCAATGAAACAACTTTTGTCACTTCAGCTAATGCACTGGAGGAAATGCAGGTACAGGTAATTTCAGGCAAACAAGGGTTTATTTGTGCTTCTACTGATGGATTAGAAAGAGTAGCAATTCGCTTGAGTGACTGGCAACCTCACCCGCCATTTTTTAAACCCTTGGAGGAATATTTGCGAGAAACAGAAAAGCCGGAAAATGATGATAATTATATTAATGACTTTCTCAATTCTGAACGGCTAAATTCTCGTACTGATGATGATAAAACTTTGGTTTTATGTTGTTTTGAACAGGAGGTGGTGTGAATATAGACTAGAAATAGCTTATCTGTTGGCTTCAACACCCGCCCAGAAATGAATTTCCGGGCTAATAGCTAAAGTAAACTCAAGTTTACTAAAGAATTTCCAGATTATTTAGGGCTTGCTGAATAAGTTGTCTGTGAGGGTAGGGAACTCTTAACTCTTAACTCTTAACTGGGAAGAGGTTTTGGGTAACTTTATTTTTCGTTACTTATGTCGGTTTTTTTGCGTTCACCTACTTACTAAAGAATTTCCAGATTATTTAGTCATCTTTAGATGACTTTTGCTATTAGCAAGGAAATTCATTTCCTTGCGGGCTTTATGTTTTACCAAGAAAACCATTTGATGTTTATTTCAACCCATCTAATTAAAATCTAATTAAAATTATATGACAGTTCTTACTTGTGCCATTACGGGAAAATCAATTACCCTCTTAAAAGAGATTGCTAATAGTGGTGAAGCGAAAGTTTGGCGAACTAATCAAAATGGTTATTTAGCGAAAATTTACCATTCTCCCACATCGGAACGGGTGCAAAAATTAGCAGTAATGATAGACCACCCACCCACAGAACCAAATTCCCATCTTCATCATGTTTCTTTTGCTTGGCCTAAGTCGGCGTTGAAAAATGCTCAGGGCAATTTTGTGGGCTTTTTAATGCCAGAAATTAAGGATGGAAAAGAACTTATTGATATTTATAATCCCCAACGTCGCAAGCAGTTAAAACTTGAGATTGATTGGCGTTTTTTACATACCACTGCTTTAAATATTGCCTCAATTATTGCCGCATTACATGAAGCTGGTTATGTATTGGGTGATATTAAACAACAAAATATTTTAGTTAATAATCGGGCTTTACCTTCTATTATTGATACAGATTCTTTTCAGGTGAAAAATCCGAAAAACGGTAAAGTTTATCGCTGTTTAGTTGGTTCACCAGGTTATACACCACCGGAATTAATGGGAAAAGATTTTGCTAGTATTGAGCAAACGGAAGTACATGATAGATTCCGGTTAGGGGTAATTATCTATCAATTATTATTTGGTGGTAATAGCCCCTTTCAAGGAAAATGGACTGGTGCAGGGGAAACTCCAGAACCTGATGAAATTATTCGTCGGGGTTTATGGCTGTATTCACCAAATAGTTTGATTGAACCTGTAGCGAGAACAATTCCCATGATAATTGTTCATCCAGCAATTCGGGAATGTTTTCTGAAATGCTTTAATGATGGACATAATAATCCTAATTCTCGTCCTACTGCTAGGGAATGGTTAAAGGCTTTAAAGGTAGGAAATAATAATTTAACTGTATGTGATAGGGTAGATAGTCATTATTATAGTAGAACTTATGGTAGTTGTTATTGGTGCGATCGCTCTACAAATCTTGGT
>JBJUHT010000161.1:0-6015 GCA_046070105.1 Dolichospermum sp. | reverse complement strand
ATTAACTCTCCTTCTGCATTTAATTCTAAATTTACATCTTTATTGGCCATACAGAGTTGGTAAAATTGTTCATCTGTAAGGTGAATAATGGAATCTAGGTTTAAGGTGACTGTATTCATTTAACTACTCTTAGCCTTAAATTTTAAAGTATTGGAAAACAGTTAGATATTTAAGCATAAACACATAATTAATATAATATACTATATTTATTTTATTTGTCAATATCCTTGGACAATTAATAATATCTTATAATAATATCTTAAAGTTAAGATAAGTTAGATATTATTATGAATTTTAGAATCTAATTTTAACCAAAGATGAGCCTTTCCGTCAATGGTAAAATCAAAAAATGTCAATTGCTTGCTGTATTTTAATCTACAGCAAGTTCACCAAGAGAGTGAGGTACACCTTGTGCAGGCAGGATGCCCGCACCACAAGAGTTTTATTATTAATATCTGTACTTCATAATATCGGAAACTGCTGTATAATATAAAAGTAACTGTAGGTTGGATTAAGCAACGCGCAACCCAACACATTGATATTTAGTTATTAGGGAAATTTTCTATCTTTTGAGAATTAATAACTGTACTCCACCATCACCTGTATTAATTGCCAATACTGGAGGACGTTGATTAAATTTTGATCCGGGAGGTATAGATGGGAATAAATAAACCCAACCATTACTTTCAATTAATAATCGCCAAATAATTGGGTTTTGAGGATTTGTTGAATCATTTGCTTCTTGACCAACAATATTTTTAAACTGTTCCACATCTCCAATAATATGAGAATCTTTTAAAGAAGGATTAGTTAATAAATCATCTAAATTACGTCCCAAGGGCAGTTTATCTTTAGCAGTTACAAGTGTAACTATTGGTCTAGTAGAAGTATTATTAACGGCATCTCGATAAGCATCAGCTAAACCTTGAAAACGTCCCAACCAAAACAATGAAGCTAAAATCCAAACTATCACTACTATCTCTTGACGTAAGGATTGAGGCAGAAGTTGAGCCAAAGAACGTAAAATTTTAATTAATGGGAAATTATGAATTTTTTCAAGTATTCTTTGGATTCTATTTAGCTGGATTGGACTATTCGTATTTGATGAAATTATCCAAAATGTAAGTTTTATAAAAACTATGGTTAAAGTTATAGCTATGATAGTCCGAATAAATATCCAAAAGTCACCAAATAGAATTTGTATTGGTACTATCAAAAAAGACTCGTGAGGTAAATTGAGAGTATTAAGTTCTAAGGTAAAAAAGCCAAAATAAGCCCAGCGATATATCCAACCAATAAAATAAACGAAAATAGCTAAAACTCCCACGAGTCCAGCAAAGTTAGATAGGATGTTGATATTGGGGGGATTTTGAGAATCTGGTGGCATAGTGATTTCTGTAAAATTCAGGAATTTAGACTGTTATTGATGATTTTATAGTAAAGTAGCAATAACTTAACTTTATTCTGTGTGAATACTCATCCATAACTATATGAAAGTTGTTCTCAAAACATTCAGCTTTGTATTGGTGTTGTCTTTGGTGGGCATAACAGAAAACCTCAAACCTGTTACCGCCAATATACAATTAGCTCAAACTCCAGGAAAAGTAAAGAAAAAAGTCAATGATTCGCCTATACCTTTAGCATTACCAACAAAAGCCGATATTAAGCTGAAAAATGGCGGTTCTATGACTGCTAAAGTTACAGCATTTGACTCCAAAGGACAAAAAATTGAGTTTTCCTATGGTAGAACTTCTAAATCATTACCCGTTACCCAAGTACAGCAGGTAGTTTTTAGGAAAGAGGAGGACTCTTTAGTTTACACTGCTACGGGTAAATTAGTAATTAGAGGTGAGGATAATAGCAAAGCCATACAGTTTGTATGGTCAAATCTTCCACTTGAGGCTTTTGAATTGGTGAATTCCCAGCGAGGACAAGCTAAGGTGAATTTAACAACTGTCAAAAAACCTCGAGAACTGTCTCAAATTCAATCTGTAGCTGTGAAAAGTGTATATATAGCAGATGAGATTGAGTTTAGTCCTACGGGTAAAATGACCATTAAGGCGACACCTGCGGACAAGAAAGAATAAGTTTCCTAGAATCTTTGTAGAGATGTTACATAAGTAGGTTGGCGTTAAAAATTGTCGTTATGACAAGGGAACAGGGAACTCTTAACTGGGAACAGGTTTTCGGCAACTTTACTTTTTGTTACTTATGTCGGTTTTTTTCCGTTCACCTACTTAGAACATCTCTACTAACATCATTACTTTTCTAGGAATATCTAGAGAACTCCACAAAAAAGATTATCCAATCTTGTGGGATGGGCATCTTGCCTGTCCTTGTATTATTAGCGGGCAAGATGCCCGCACCACAATAAATTTTGGGATATTCTTTTTAATTAGAGAACTCCTAAATTCTCAGGACGATGATTTATAATCTACATAATACTATTGAATAAATGAATAAAAATCATGGTTGAGCAACTTTTAGACAAAGTTGATGATGATTACTATATTCCAGACGCTAATCTACTAATCACTGAAGATGACACACCTGTGGATAATTTTGCATCTGCTAAACAGCAACGGCTTTTAGTTAGTTCTCTTTATAGTTCTTTAGAATCACAGCCTTTTTTAGTTGAGGCTAATGTTGGTATTTATCATACAGATGGTGAACCGGCAATTGTTCCCGATGTGTTTATTAGTTTTGATGTCCAAACTCCTGAAGATTGGTGGAAAAAACAAAATCGTTGTTACATGATGTGGAAATTTGGTAAATCGCCAGAAGTGGTAATGGAAATTGTTTCTAATCAGGAAGGTGAAGAATTAACTAAAAAGTTGCAGATTTATGAAAGGATGAAAGCCAATTATTATCTAGTCTATGATCCTAATCAAGCATTAGGAGCAGAAATATTAACTATTTATAAATTGGTAGGAAGACATTATGTAAAAACTGAGGAAACTTGGTTAGAAGATATTAATTTAGGTGTGACTTTTTGGCAAGGAGAATTTGAAGGTAGGCGCGATACTTGGTTACGTTGGTGTCATCAAGATGGAACGGTTGTAGCTACTGGTGATGAACGTGCCAAACGGGAAAAGCTAGAAAAAGAAGCAGCGAAAAGACTTGCTGAGTCCGAAAAACTAGCAAAGGAAGAGGCACAAAAACGCGCTCAATTACTCGCTCAAAAATTGAGAGAATTAGGAATAGATCCTGATAGTATTTAAAGATTTTTATTTTATGTAAATTGGTGTAAGGAGTGATAATGAAAAACAACAATCAAGAAAATAACTGGCTTTTAGGATTGCTAAAACATCCTTCTCTAGTTTTTGGCTTTGGTATCTTATTGTGCTGTGGGGTATGTGTTGACTCTACCCGTGTTTTGGCTAAGGATGATTTAGGAAAAATTGCCCAATCATCCACGGCAACAAAGGATAATGCAAAACGGCTTTTTAATGAGGGAATGAAACTTTATCAACAAGGAACAGCCGACTCGTTGCGACAGGCTATTAAAAAATGGGAGGAGGCACTTCCTTTATATCGAGTGGTGAATGATCGCGGTAGGGAAGCAACCACCCTGAATAATATCGGTGGTGTCTACTCTGCTTTAGGAGAAAAGCAAAAGGCACTGGACTATTACAACCAAGCCTTACCAATATATCGGGCTGTAGGCGCTCGCCGTGGGGAGGCTACCGCCCTGAATAATATCGGTTTTGTCTACGATGCTTTAGGAGAAAAGCAAAAGGCACTGGACTATTACAACCAAGCCCTACCAATACTTAGGGCTGTGGGCGCTCGCGGTGTGGAAGCTACCACCCTGAATAATATCGGTTTTGTCTACGATGCTTTAGGAGAAAAGCAAAAGGCACTGGACTATTACAACCAAGCCTTACCAATACTTAGGGCTGTAGGCGATCGCGGTGGGGAAGCAACCACCCTGAATAATATCGGTGCTGTCTACGATGCTTTAGGAGAAAAGCAAAAGGCACTGGACTATTACAACCAAGCACTCCCCATACTTAGGGCTGTAGGCGATCGCGGTGGAGAAGCTACCACCCTGAATAATATCGGTCGTGTCTACTCTGCTTTAGGAGAAAAGCAAAAGGCACTGGACTATTACAACCAAGCCTTACCAATACGTCGGGCTGTGGGCGATCGCGGTGGAGAAGCTACCACCCTGAATAATATCGGTGCTGTCTACAATGCTTTAGGAGAAAAGCAAAAGTCACTGGACTAAAACAACCAAAAACTACCAATACTTAGGCATGTGTGCGCTACCAGTGATGAAGCTACAACACTGAATAATATCGGTATTCTTTATCGAGATACAAAGCGACCCAGTGAAGCAATTAAAAATCTAGAACAATCTGTTGATCTTCTCCTCAAATTGCGTAGTGGTGTCGGTAGAGAAAATCGCAAAACATTTTTAGATAGTCAATTAGATAGAGCAGTTAGCCTTGTTGATTTGCTGATAGACCAAAATCAGCCAGAAAAGGCTTTTGCATGGGTTAATTTAGCCACTGTTGCCGATTTAGCTGATTATTCTCGCCTGGTTAATGCCCAAGTTGCTAACCCACAAGCACAAGCAGCAATTAAGCAATGGAATCAAAAAAACCAAGAACTAGAAAATCTGCGAAAACAGTTATCACAACAATTTTCACCTGAACTATCTCAACAGGTGAATAAATTAGAGGAACAACTTAACCAAGAAGCGGAAAATATTAGAAATCGTTTTGTAGAAGTTGCAGACTTATTTGAAACCAAACCTGAAGATATTCGCCAACTTCAAGCCAATATTACCCCAGGTACAACAGTTATTCAACCTGTGCCATTAAATAATAATATTGCTTTATTTATGCTGACAAAAGATAAAATTAAAGTGATTAAAGTTCCTTTGAATAAACAAAAATTTGATAGTTTATTAACCAATACCTACACTTCATTAACTAATCGTTTTAGTGATAATTACCTGAATAGTTTACAACCACTTTATGATTTGTTAATTCGTCCCATTGAGAAAGAAATTGCAGCTACCAAACCTAAACAAATCAGCATTATTGCCACTGGTAAACTGCGGTATATTCCCTTTGAAGTATTGCATGATGGTAATGAATATCTAATTGAGAAATATCCCATTAGTTACCTCACTCGTCTTTCTAGTCGTTCTTTACAAACAAAACCATCAACATCTAATCAAAAAATCCTTGCTTTTGGTAATCCTATTCCTCAGTCTACTTTAGCACTAGATGGCGCAGAGGATGAAGTTAAAAGTATTATTCCTATTTTTCCAGTTAGCCAAATTTTTATTAACAGTCAAGCGACACTGGCAAATTTTAAAACTCAAATTCCCCGCTTTTCTTTACTGCACTTAGCGACTCATGGATGTTTTCAAAAAGATGGTTGTAAAAAGTTAGGATTAGCAGAAAATACCTTGCTATTTGCAGATGAAAGGTTTAATATTCAGGATGCTGCTTTATTAGGATTAAAAAATGTAGATTTAATCACTTTAAGTGGTTGTCAAACAGCTTTAAAAGCAGATTCTAATGGTACAGAAATTTCTGGACTAGCTTATTTATTTGAACGTGCAGGTAGTAAAGCTGTAATTGCTAGTCTTTGGAATGTAGCAGATGAAACAACTAAGGAGATAATGGTGCAATTTTACCAAAATCTGCAAAAAGGTATGAGGAAAGATGAAGCATTACATCAAGCAAAATTAAGTCAAATTGACAGTCATCCTTTTTATTGGTCGCCTTTTGTGTTAATTGGTGATAGTAGATAAGTTATAGCACTTCCCGATGTTTTACTGTATTAAAATATAGTTTAAATTTGTAATTCAAATCCTGGTAAAACATCTTCTCCAGAAATTATAGCAGGAAGTGAGACAATTTCTACAGGTTTTCCCATTCTATAAATTTCTACTTCTTTATCTTGGAGGTTAATTAACCAACCCAAGCGTAAACCATTATTTATATATTCCTGCATTTTTTCTTGTAGGGTTTTTAATCTGTCAGTTTTTGATCT
>JBJUHT010000160.1:0-7907 GCA_046070105.1 Dolichospermum sp. | reverse complement strand
ATAATGTTAACTACACTAATGGTGATGGTACAGATATAGTCTACCAATTTGTGCGCGGTGCCGGTGGCGATAAACTGAATTTTACAGGTATTGCCAATTTTGATGTAATTACATCAGGTAGTTCTACATTAGTGCGAGTTGGGGATGGTATTACTGGTAATGCTGGTTTTGGTACTGGTCAATTATTAGTAACTTTATCCGGTACATCAGGATTTAATAGCAACAATGCGGGTTTAAACCTATTCGGAGGTACTTTCCTATTTAGTTAACAGCTTTGTTGGGTTTTCTCAACCCAATAACTTCGGGACTTTGTTGGGTTACGCTGTCGCTTAACCCAACCTACAATTATCTTTGTTGTTAGGAATTTGTTGGGTTACGCTGTCGCTTAACCCAACCTACAATTATCACAAAACGCAAAAAAACCGCGAAAAATTTTATTTTTAGATATTGACAAAGAATTTTAAATATGTTATTATAATCTTGATAAGGAAGAACTATCTTAAATTATTTAGTTTAGAGACAATTATCGCTTTTCATGGATAATACGCCTGTCTTCGCTTTACAGGCGTATTGCCATCAAG
Source organism: Dolichospermum sp. (assembly GCA_046070105.1). Lineage (GTDB taxonomy): Bacteria > Cyanobacteriota > Cyanobacteriia > Cyanobacteriales > Nostocaceae > Dolichospermum. The sequence goes on along the minus strand of JBJUHT010000160.1, from coordinate 7,326 downwards.
AGACCAAAAATATGGTAATTTAGGTTTTATCCAGCTTTAAAACAGCCATAAAAGCCTCCTGGGGTACATCCACTGTACCGACTGCCTTCATCCGTTTTTTACCTTTGGCTTGCTTTTGTAACAGTTTCTTTTTCCGGCTAATGTCACCACCATAGCATTTAGCCAGGACATCTTTTCGCATAGCCGGGATATGTTCACTAGCAATGACTTTAGCACCAATGGATGCTTGAATGGGGACTTTGAACTGATGACGGGGAATAAGTTCTTTCAGTTTTTCCGCCATTGATCTCCCGACATTATAAGCTTTATCTCGGTGGACAATCATAGCTAAAGAATCTACTGGATCACCGTTAATCATGATATCCAGTTTGACTAAGGGATTTTCCCGATAACCAATCAAATGATATTCCATACTGGCGTAACCGCGAGAACGGGATTTCATTTGATCAAAAAAGTCGGTAACAACTTCCGCTAAAGGCAATTCATAGGTGAGTGTAGTCCGTCCTTGGGTAAGATATTTCATATCTTTGAAGATTCCCCGCCGGTTCTGTGACAACTCCATTAAAGAACCGACGTAGATTTCTGGAGTAATCATTTCTACTTGGACGTAGGGTTCTTCAATTCTCTCCCGTTCATTGGGGCTGGGTAAACGACTAGGATTATCAATGTATAACTCCTCACCTTTATTGGTAACGACTTTGTACACCACTGAAGGCGCAGTAATGATTAAATCTAGATTATACTCCCGTTCTAGGCGTTCCTGGACGATTTCCATGTGTAGTAATCCCAAAAACCCGCACCGGAAACCAAAACCCATGGCGCTAGAGGTTTCTGGTTCATACTGTAACGCAGCATCATTCAGTTCTAGTTTTTCTAAGGCTTCCCGTAGGTCTTCAAACTGATCTGCGTCTATGGGAAACATACCACAAAATACCATGGGGTTGGCTTCTGCATAACCTGGTAGAGCTTCTGCGGCTTTGTTCTTGGCTAGGGTAATAGTATCTCCTACTCTAGCATCAGCTACAGCTTTAATTGCCGCGCCTAAATAACCCACTTCTCCAGCATGAAGTTCTTCTACTTGCTTTTGCATGGGAGCAAGAATACCTAACTCATCAATGACATATTCTTTACCTGATGCCATTAGGTAAATGCGATCGCCTTTTTTGACAGTTCCATCCATAACCCGGAAGTAAACAATTACACCCCGGTAACTATCGTAGTAACTATCAAAAATTAACGCCCGGAGACTTTCATTGATACTATTGACTGGTGGAGGAACTCTTTCGACAATTGCTTCTAATATTTCAGGAATACCAATTCCCTCCTTAGCAGAGGCTAAAATCGCTCCACTACAGTCTAAACCAATAATTTCTTCAATTTCCCCAATTACTCGCTCTGGTTCAGCCCCTGGTAAATCAATTTTATTTAAAACCGGGATAATTTCTAGATTACTATCTAGGGCTAAATAGACATTGGCTAAGGTTTGTGCTTCTACACCTTGGGACGCATCCACAACCAGTAATGCCCCTTCACAAGCAACTAGGGAACGGGACACTTCATAGGAAAAGTCCACATGACCAGGAGTATCAATTAAATTCAGAACATACTGCTGACCATCTTTAGCAGTATAATTCATCCGGGCAGCTTGCAGCTTAATTGTAATGCCGCGCTCCCGTTCCAAATCCATGTTATCCAGAAACTGCTCTTTCATCTGTCTATCTTCTACAGTACCAGTGGCCTGTAGTAAACGATCAGCAAGAGTTGATTTTCCGTGGTCAATGTGAGCAATAATACAAAAATTGCGAATGCGATCTGCGGGAACGTCAGTCATATACCATTTTTGCCCTCAAGCAAACCAAAGTGAAACTATTTACTTCATGTATTTTAACTCAAGTTGCTAGTTATCTAGTTGAGACTGGTAATAGGTAATGGGTAATTGGTGATAAAATTCCTGTTTTCAGGCTGTTTATCCTTTAATCTTTAATTTTGGACATCCTAATTCTGACACTGTGCCTAACTAACAACTTAAGTTATTATGTTAAATCTATTTATAACTCCTAGCGATGCTGACTTAGCAGCTTACAATTAAATAGGCACAGATTATAAATATCATAACTGCTTGATCACGGTTTCGAGAAAAAATTTCACAGCATTTAAGCTCATGAATATGCAAGAACAGCCTAGAAATACAGATACCGGACGCGCTGATAAAAAAGAAATCGCGCTCCATTTAGATCCTGAATTAATAGAACAAATTCAACATCTCACTAATGATCCCAGTAAAGTGATTGAGGTAGCTATCCGTCAGTGGCTAAGAGGTGATTTTAACAGAGATGATGAGTTAACACGTACCCCTGTCCGCACACCTATTCCCCCTCGCGGTGAATGGAATGATTAGAACTGCTAGGTACTTAGTAGGGAATGATCTGAAATGTCAAATTTAATGTCTTGAATGTTAGAAAAGTCAAAAATCCACCATTCAAAAACGTAAATGTCAAAGTTTATGGGAAAATGCGAGTAGTTGTAGTATCAGCACAATAGAAAGTAGTTTTTTACCCTTTGTCTATCCAACTCGATTAATGACTATTATTGTCAATACCTAATTTCCAAACTTAATTCCGCCAAATCTGGAATTTACACCTCTAAGTACAGATGGTTTATTCCTAACTCTGGGAGCGGACTTGGTTTACACAGAAGCTAGTTCTAGTCGGTATCTAAATTTTCATTGGGATCACGGCGAATACTGGGGTTGTGATACTCAGAGAATATTTGATTTCCTGAATCAGAATCATAGCTTTACTCTGGTGGATAGAATTGTTTATTGAGAACATTTACACCGGATTTTCAGCAGTTCTGTACCAGAAAGGGTGAAATGTGGGTTAAATGCAATATTGAATTATTCGAGTTGGAATTGACAATTACGCATAATGAGAATTATCTAACGCAACAGCTTAATTGCTGATATTATTTGCTGTCAGTGGAGTTAATTTCTTGTAAAGTTTGCCACCCAGCGTACCATTGGGAGTTATCTTGTAATAATTTAGCATTTAACCAAAAGCGGACTTGAGGATCACAGGCTGCTACCATTTCCGCATATACCCATTTACCCTGATTTTTGCGGTTAACAACCTGAAAATGTCTCCAACCATCAACTTTCTGTTGTGCGGTCCATTTAGAACCAACTAAGTAAGGAAATTTTTGTCTTTTCGTCATTGGTCAGTTGTTAGTAGTCAGTTGTTAAGTTTTATATCAGATATTTGCCATATTTCCTAATTTAATAAATATTTACTAATCCGGGTTTAATTCTCACTTAGAGGAAATTCACCCTTGTCAATATCTCTTCACTATCTCTTCACTTGCAATTTTCTTGGCTCTTTCAGATTCCCTAATTACCCTGATTTTAACATCCTCCTTGTATTGGCAACTTATTGCTGACTATAGGTTTTCCTAACATATACCCCAAATTTGTCGAAGATGATCAGTTGGGATTAGAATCAACAAACCCTATGGAATCAATCAATTTTTATATAGGATCTTTTTTTTGTCTTTTGAAACTATTTTTATAAAAAAAAGTAAATAAAAATATTATTTTTGATATTTTTAGAGTTTTTACGGTAATTAAATGGTAATTTTAATTTAATATCTTAAATTTTCATCATTAAAAGCTCTATAGCAACCTTTTTTAAATTACAACCCCCTTTGCATTCTGGAGAATTTGCACAATAATGGCACTTACATACCTCACACATTCCTGAATATGGATGCGGGTGAATGTTTGAGTTCAGAGTCTGTCAACAAATATAAGAGAGGCGCAAAAGTGAAACTAGCAGTTTACGGAAAAGGTGGAATCGGCAAATCTACAACTAGTTGTAATATTTCTGTAGCCCTAGCTAAACGTGGTAAAAAAGTGCTACAAATTGGCTGTGATCCTAAACATGACAGCACCTTTACCTTGACAGGGTTTTTGATTCCCACTATTATTGACACCCTGCAAGAAAAAGATTATCACTACGAAGATGTCTGGCCTGAGGATGTAATTTATAAAGGCTATGGCGGTGTTGATTGCGTTGAAGCAGGTGGACCTCCAGCCGGTGCTGGTTGTGGTGGCTATGTAGTTGGGGAAACAGTTAAATTATTAAAAGAACTTAATGCTTTTGATGAGTACGATGTAATTTTATTTGACGTACTTGGTGACGTTGTTTGTGGTGGTTTTGCTGCACCTTTAAATTATGCAGATTACTGTTTAATTGTTACAGATAATGGCTTTGATGCCTTATTTGCTGCTAATAGAATTGCTGCGTCGGTACGGGAAAAAGCCCGCACTCATCCATTGCGTCTAGCAGGGTTAATTGGTAATCGCACTTCTAAGCGTGATTTAATTGAGAAATATGTAGAGGCCGTACCCATGCCTGTTTTGGAGGTATTACCTTTAATTGAAGATATCCGGGTTTCCCGTGTTAAAGGTAAAACTCTGTTTGAAATGGCTGAGTCAGATCCTTCTCTAGCTTATGTCTGCGATTATTACCTGAATATAGCTGATCAAATTCTCGCCCAACCAGAGGGTGTTGTTCCCAAGGACTCTCCTGACCGGGAACTGTTTTCTCTATTATCAGATTTTTATCTCAATCCTGTAAAAACACAAGCCATAAATCCTCAAGAGGAATTAGACTTGATGATTGTCTAAAACATTTTACCTCTCAGAATGGGCGTATGGCTTTTTTTGATAGTTTTACAGATTCACTCAAGCAAAAGTGGTTGCAATTCTTTCAAGCAAATCGTGACTGGATTACTCTGCTGATGACTGTTGAATCAGTTTATACCCCTGATGGCGGTCAAAGACCGTCTTCTTATCTCATTCTGGGGGTGATCAATACTTTAGAACCGAAATTAGCCCAGCTAATGCTCCCCTTTGGTAAACTCAATCCAGATGTGGATAGTTTGATTGAAGTTCTGGGTTTGAATTTTGACTCGGATATTGTCCTGGGTAATCGTCTGAGTCCTAGTTTAGAACAAGAGGTATATTCCCGTCACCCGGCTGTGGTCATGGAACATATCTCTGAACCGGAAATTACTCAGGAGTCAGAAGCAATATCCAGTCTAAAAACCATGGATAATTTCGGTAATGTCTCTCTTCCCCCTAGTTCTAATTTGACGGATACAAGCGATAACAGTAAATTTAATACCCCTCCTTCAGTTAATGACAATGCTTTGAATGCAATGAATTTATCTGTAGATAATTCCTTTGATGAACTCAATACATCAAAAAATCAGTTCGATGATGTAGTATCGGACATCTGGGGTGATAAAAAATCTTTGTACCAGGGAGAAGAAAATAACAATTTGTTAATAGAAGAACTGCCATCTGATGTATTTAACTCGGAAATAATGCCTCGTCTTTTTCCTGAAAGTTAATTATTGACAGCAGGTGATAAAAGTCAAAAGTCAAAGGTTAATATTTAATATTTTGGCTGCTGTCTTTTGACTTACATTTTTGATCTTCAATTATCTGTTTGACTATCTGAAAAAATTAAAAGGAGAATATCAAAATGACCGTTGCTCAACAACCAGAAGCTTTAAATTTTGAATGTGAAACTGGCAATTATCACACTTTTTGTCCGATTAGTTGCGTGGCTTGGTTATATCAAAAAATTGAAGATAGTTTCTTTTTAGTTATTGGTACAAAAACCTGCGGTTACTTCCTGCAAAATGCCATGGGGGTGATGATTTTTGCTGAACCTCGCTATGCTATGGCTGAATTAGAAGAAGGGGATATTTCCGCACAATTGAATGATTATGAAGAATTAAAACGATTATGTCAGCAAATTAAACGCGATCGCAATCCTAGTGTAATTGTCTGGATTGGTACTTGCACTACGGAAATTATTAAAACCGATTTGGAAGGTTTAGCACCTAAATTAGAAGCAGAAATTGGTATTCCTATTGTTGTCGCTCGTGCTAACGGCCTCGACTACGCATTTACCCAAGGAGAGGACACTGTGTTAGCCGCTATGGCTCATCGTTGTCCTGAAAAGTCTCCCATATCAGAAACTGAAAAAGGCGAGCGTAACGCCATTCAGAAGCTGATGAATTTCGGTAAGAAAAAAGAAGATGTAGCCCAAGATGAATCTGAGTACGTAAATCATCCGCCCTTGGTACTTTTTGGCTCTTTACCTGACCCAGTAGTTACCCAATTAACCTTAGAACTGAAAAAACAAGGTATCAAAGTTTCTGGCTGGCTACCCGCAAAACGGTTTACAGAATTACCAGTGATTGAAGAAGGGTATTATGTCGCTGGTGTCAATCCTTTCCTCAGTCGGACTGCAACAACTTTAATGCGTCGTCGCAAGTGTAAACTCATAGGCGCACCATTCCCCATTGGTCCTGACGGAACACGGGCATGGGTAGAAAAAATCTGCTCTGTATTTGGAATTACCCCCCAGGGTTTAGATGCAAGAGAAGCACAAATTTGGGAAAATTTAGAAGATTACGTGCAATTAATTCGCGGTAAATCTGTGTTTTTCATGGGCGATAATTTGTTAGAAATTTCCCTAGCGCGGTTCTTAGTTCGTTGTGGAATGACTGTTCCAGAAATTGGTATTCCTTACATGGATAAACGTTATCAAGCGGCAGAATTAGCTTTGTTAGAAAAGACTTGTCAGGAAATGGGTTCACCTTTACCAAAGATTGTCGAAAAGCCTGATAATTACAATCAAGTGCAACGAATTTATGATTTAAAACCAGATTTGGTAATTACTGGTATGGCTCATGCTAATCCTCTGGAAGCACGAGGTATTAATACTAAGTGGTCTGTGGAATTTACCTTTGCTCAAATTCACGGTTTTGGTAATGCGCGTGATGTTTTGGAGTTGGTAACTCGTCCTTTAAGAAGGAATAATAATTTGAAGGATTTGGGTTGGGATAAGTTGGTAAGAGAAGAAGCGAAGATTTAGGTTTTTTCGGTAATATTCAGGGCGGGCTTTTGAGTTCGTCCTTTTTTTTGTTTTATTGAACCACGAAGACACGAAGAACACGAAGGAAGAGAAGATGAATGTTATAATTTTGGTAAGTTGTTTTTTTATTAGAATCTTAGTTAAATTTGTTTTATCCTATTTATAGTTTATTTTTAAAATCTACGAAAGTTTACCATATATGAAACGTCTTTATTACGGTGATAATCTCCATGTTCTCAGAGAAAATATCCCTGATGAATCTATTGATTTAATTTACCTTGATCCACCTTTTAACTCTCAAGCTAATTATAATATTTTCTTCAAAAATTCTACTGGTAAAGGTTCTGAAGCTCAAATTACAGCTTTTGAAGATACT
>JBJUHT010000159.1:0-18525 GCA_046070105.1 Dolichospermum sp. | reverse complement strand
CACCTGATTTTTTTGAAAGATTAGTGGTAGATTTACTCGTAAAAATGGGTTATGGTGGCTCAAGACGTGATGCGGGGAGAGCGATCGGTAAAAGTGGAGATGGAGGAATTGATGGTATAATTAAAGAAGATAAATTAGGCTTAGATATTGTTTATGTTCAAGCGAAAAGATGGGATAATACTGTTGTTGGTAGACCAGAAATTCAAAAGTTTGTCGGGGCTTTACATGGACAAAGAGCAAGAAAAGGTGTTTTTATCACTACTTCCAGATTTTCCCAAGAAGCGAGAGAATATGTATCTATTATAGATAGTAAAATTGTGTTAATAGATGGAGAAGAATTAGCTCAGTTGATGATTGATAATCATGTGGGTGTTTCCACAGTCTCTATTTACGAAATTAAAAAGATAGATTCCGATTATTTTACAGATGAGTAATTATTAAATAATAGACAATTAATATATGAAAACAGAGAATTTAAAAGCGGTAGAATTATTTGCTGGTATCGGTGGTTTTCGCTTGGGTATGGCAAATGCTAATATTGAAACTATATGGGCTAATGATATCAATGAATTGAGTTGTCAAGTTTATGAAAGTAATTTTGGGAAAGATTCTCTAGTTTTAGGTGATATTAATAAAATCCCGATATCAGATATACCCAATCATCATATACTAACTGCTGGTTTCCCTTGTCAACCATTTAGCCCTGCTGGTAAAAAATTGGGTGTGAGAGATTGTGTGAGAGGGACTTTATTTGAGCGTATTGTAGAAATAATAGATAAAAAACAACCGAAATATTTTTTCTTAGAAAATGTCAAAAGACTTTTAACAATGGAAAATGGCTATCATTTTCGAGTGATTTTAAATGCAATGTCAGAATTAGATTATTTTATAGAATGGAGAATTATTAGTCCTATTAGCTTTGGTATTCCTCAAAATAGAGACAGGATTTTTATTTTTGGGACTAAGTTAAATTCAGTGCATATCAATTCTCAACTTTTACAAAATACATCAGTTTTCTTAACTCAAACAGATTTAACCGATTTAGAAAATATAGAAGAATTACTAGAAAAAGATATGATGCCTATAGTTGAAAATAAAGGTAAGAATTACAATTGGGGAATTGCTTATAAAAATAAAATGTTAACTTTGAATCTTTCTACTTTACCGGATATCAAGCCTAGACAGAAATTAAAAGATATTTTACAAGATGATTCAATAGTAGATCCTCAATTTGATTTTACATCTGATACCTTAGAACGAATTAAAAAAAGTAAAGCTGTACATCGTTATTGTCATGGTGTAGAATTATTATATAATCAAGATGGAGGCGCGAGATTAGGTTATACAATATTTGGAATTAATGGTATTGCATCAACATTAACTGCTTCGACATCAAGACATTATGAACGTTATAAAGTAGCTGATAAATATCGGCGTTTAACTAATATTGAATATGCCAGATTAATGGGGTTTCCTGATGATTGGTGTCGAATAGCGAGAATTTATGATCAATATGCTTTATTTGGTAATGCAATTGTTCCTGCTTGTGTAGAATGGGTATGTCAAAGAATTGGTAAAAGCAATATTGAATTTACTAAATCTTCTTGGCAACGTTTCTACAGCAGGAACAACAACAGGAATAGAAAATTTATTAGTGTAAAAATCTGAAGTGAAGAAAGATAGTTACTCCCTTCCTAATATAGGATTACCTATCTTTCCTCTTCCTTCGTGATCTTCGTTTCTTCGTGGTTCATTTAACCTATATTCTTCTGGTAGAAACGGATTAAGAATAGACCTAATTTTAAGTATAGTGCGATCGCCAAGCGCTGCTGTAAGCAGATCACGAATTACCGACAAATTAAAAATAATGTATAATAGGGAATTTATATCATAATTCCTAACTAACTTAATTTTGTAACTAAGACCATGCACAATTTCACTGAATTTCCAGACGCTTATGATGTAATTGTCGTCGGTGCAGGTCACGCAGGTTGTGAAGCAGCACTGGCTACTGCCCGCCTCGGTTGTCGAACTCTGCTATTGACCCTAAACTTAGATAAAATCGCTTGGCAACCTTGTAACCCCGCAGTGGGGGGACCTGCCAAATCCCAATTAACCCATGAAATAGACGCTTTAGGGGGGGAAATTGGCAAAATGGCAGACCGGACATACTTGCAAAAACGCATCCTCAACTCTTCACGAGGTCCTGCGGTTTGGGCATTACGGGCGCAAACTGATAAAAGAGAATATGCAGCGATAATGAAGGGAATTGTCGAAAATCAAGAGAATTTGACAATTCGAGAAGGGATGGTGACAGATTTAATCTTAAATGATCATAATCAAGTTATTGGTTTAGAAACTTATTTTGGCGTATCTTTTCACTGTAAAGCGGTAATTCTCACCACTGGCACGTTTTTAGACGGGAAAATTTGGGTGGGAAATAAATCTATGGCCGCAGGCCGCGCGGGAGAGTTTGCAGCAGTAGGGTTAACACAGACTTTGAACCGCTTAGGATTTGAAACCAGTAGACTGAAAACTGGGACACCAGCACGGGTGGATAAACGTTCTGTAGATTACAGTAAAATGGAAATTCAACCCGGAGACGACGCTGTACGGTGGTTCAGTTTTGACCCTGAAGTCTGGGTAGAACGGGAACAAATGCCTTGTTACATGACTCGGACCACTAAAGAAACTCATCGTTTAATTCAGGAAAATTTACATCTGTCCCCTGTGTATGGTGGTTGGGTGGAAGCAACCGGTCCCCGCTATTGTCCGAGTATTGAAGATAAAATTGTCCGCTTTGTAGATAAAGAAAGTCACCAAATCTTTATTGAACCGGAAGGAAGAGATATTCCTGAATTATACATTCAGGGTTTTTCTACTGGTTTACCAGAAACTTTGCAAATTTTGATGTTGCGGAGTTTGACAGGGTTGGAAAATTGTGTAATGTTACGTCCAGCCTATGCAGTAGAATATGATTATTTACCAGCTACTCAGTGTTTTCCTACCTTAATGACGAAGAATGTGTCTGGATTATTTTGTGCTGGGCAGGTAAACGGGACTACAGGTTATGAAGAGGCTGCTGCTCAAGGAATAGTGGCAGGAATCAATGCAGCGCGGTTTGTACGGGGTGAAGAAATGATTATTTTTCCCCGTGAACAAAGTTATATTGGTACGTTAATTGACGACTTGTGTACGAAGGATTTACGAGAACCTTATCGTATGCTTACGAGTCGTTCAGAGTATCGGTTGTTACTACGTTCTGATAATGCTGATCTGCGTATGACACCCTTGGGACGGGAAATTGGTTTAATTGATGATAGACGCTGGAATTTGTTTAGTGAAAAACAAGCACAAATTACTGCGGAGAAAGAACGGCTGCATTGTACCAGAATAAAGGAAAATGAGGCGGTAGGACAAGCGATCGCTCATGATACCCAACAAGCTATTAAAGGTTCTATTACCCTCGCTGACTTGCTGCGTCGTTCGGGTATCCATTACATTGACTTGGAGCGTTACGGACTCCATAACCCCAACCTCAAACAAGCGGAAAAAGAAGGAGCGGAAATTGATATCAAGTATGCTGGTTATTTAGCAAGACAGCAAAACCAAATTGACCAAGTTTCCCGTCAAGCAAATCGCCAGCTACCTAGTGATTTGGACTACTCAACCATTGATACTTTATCGAAGGAAGCGAGGGAAAAGCTGAATAAAGTCCAACCCTTAACTATTGGACAAGCTGCGAGAATTGGTGGTGTTAACCCAGCCGATATCAACGCCCTTTTGATATATTTAGAAATATCTAAAAATAGCATCACTAAAGCCACTCCAACCTCAGTAATTCTCTCTTAACAAGAGTAGCGGTAATTCATGAGTTACCGCTAGGTAATCATAATAAAAGTAATATTTAATACTATTTAGGTAATAAATTCCTGTATTCACAAAAACCAAGATTAGTTGTTTAATGAAGAAAGTTAGTCAATTTCTACAATAGTTTTTGATTTTTCTATTATTTTCAGCTACAACCACAAAAGCATATATGTTACTAACATCTAGCACTGATTTACTTAATTCAGAAACAGCGGAAAATTCCAGTACAAAAGAGCTTTATTCAATAGAAACCTATGCTGAAAGCTTAATGAACGAAATTTTTGCTGATATTGATACCATTCTCAATGTTCAAGATGAACATAATTGCCATCATATTAAGGAAAAATACTTAGATAATTCTCACACACAATTAGCGAAAACAGAAACGAGTTTGTCGCCAAAAGTCCAGCGCTCATTAATGTCTGCTTCACTTGTTAAAAGTTCACTAAAAACAGACTTGGTAGTTAATTCTTCCTTTCCGGGAGCAATTACTACTACACAGAGATCACAAACCAGTGGTTTAGATAAATTCATATATATGGGATTTGGCTGGCTTTTAGCTACACTGAGTACGCTTTGGTTAACGAACTTTGCTCTATTTAATAGAGAAAATACCCAATTAAACTCTAGTTTGCAAAACAGCCAGACACCAGCATCTGTTTATATGAAATCAGATCCTCAATTAGATTTAGTGAATTATATGTTATCCGCTTTTTCAATTATAGAACAACAAGAAAAGAGCAACTACACAACTATAGTCAAACCGAGATTTAGAAATAATGGCTTACCTGTACCAACCACGCAACCACAAATTACCCAAGGACAAATTAAAGCTTCTCCCGTAATAGTCGCCAAGACTCTACCCGCTGTTACCCAGGACGTAATTGCCACAAATGCGACAAATAGAAAATATATCTCAGTTAAACAGTCTCCAGTGCTGAGGTATCAACCACAAATTAAGGCTTCTCCCTCAGCGATAGCTGACAAAAATTTGCCCCCTGTTCCCCTGGCTGCGCTGACCACAGATGTGACAAATAGAAAAAATATTCCCATTGAACAACTTCCAGACTCAGTGTATCAACAACCAACCGTTTCCTCAACAAGAATACCACAACCTTCACCGACAGTAGTTAACAGTCCCCCTATCAAGAATATACAACCAGCAACTCAACCGAAAACAAAGAAGACAGAGATTTATTCTCAACCTTTAAAAGAAGTTCCACCAAAAACATTACCAGAAAAACAACTTGCGAACACAGCCACCTATTCTGTACAATTAGAGGGAATATTAGAATCAAATGATAAATCTGTAGCCTTATTTAATATAGATGGTATCACTCGCGGGATTAATGTGGGCGAAAATATTGGCAGCACAGGATGGATACTAATAGAAGTCACTAACGGTGAAGCTATTGTTCGTCGTCATGGTGAGAAAAGATCGATTTATACAGGACAAAGATTATAATGATTTTAAAAAGCGTACAAGTGACAGGTGAAAAAACGAAAAGGCTTGGAGGGTAAACCAAGCCCAACTTCACTCAGGGTAAAATATATCATATATTCTATAGATTATTCATATATTAATAATCCTTCCCAAGGGAGAAATTTCAAAAATATTCCGACAAACCTTCCCGAATCTCCGCGCCTGGGCGTTAAAAAAAATACACCCTTATTCAGCAAAATTTGGCAGATATTTTTGGCACAATTGGCGAAAATCTTCACCGCGCATTTCAAAATTAGGGTACTGATCAAAACTAGCACAAGCTGGAGATAGTAAGACTACTGAAGATTGATGTTTTTTCGCTAGTTCCGCAGACATGGATACAGCATTTTCCATGGTTTCGACTATGTGGTAATTACTATATTCCACCTCTTGCAGACGTTTTGCAAATACTGGTGCTGCGTTACCTATAAGTAAGACAGCGGCGGCTTTAGCTTGAATTTGCCCTAACCAAGCGGTATCATCTCCCGGTTTAGCTTCTCCACCAGCGATTAAAATGGTGGGGCTTTGCACAGATGCTAAACCTACTGCCGCTGCGTCGTAATTAGTAGCTTTACTATCATTAATAAAATCAATGCCTTGCCAATTGCAGATATGTTCTAAACGATGGGGAACACCAGGAAATTCACTGATAGCTTGGGAAATTGCGGTAATGTTTATACCTGCTAATCTAGCAGCGGCGACGGACATGAGGAGATTTTGTTGGTTATGTTCCCCTACCATTCGCAATGCAGATACCTCGACAATGGCTTGGGGTGTGTCCGTGATTTTTTCCATTACCCAGCCATTTTCGATATAAAAACCTTTTTCACCAATCAGAAATTTTTCGCCTTTAACGCTTGTCCAATAGGCATTTGGCCAATGATTTAATCCTAATTCACCCAGGTAAAGATCATCACCATTAAATATTTGAATTTGGCAATTGTGTAATAATTTGGCCTTGATATGATAATAATTTTCTAAGGTTTTGTGACGGGCTAAATGATCTGGTGTGAAAGTTGTCCAAATACCAATGCGAGGTGCTAAAGTTACAGAAGATTCGATTTGATAACTGCTAATTTCGCCAATTATCCAATCAGGACGATTTTGGATTTGAGATTTGAGATTTTGGATTGCTACCTCACAAGCAGCATAACCGATATTACCACAGGCAGGGGCGTTTAATCCTGCGGTTTGGAAAATAGCTGCAATTAAAGCTGTGGTAGTGGTTTTACCATTTGTACCAGTAATTCCTACCCAGGGGATATCTTGTAAATATCGCCAGGCTAGTTCCATTTCGCCGATAGTTTCCATTCCCAGTTCTCGCGCTTGGGCTAAAATAGGAATATCCCAAGGAACTCCGGGACTGACAATTATTAACTTGGATAAATCAGAATGGGTAAATTCTGGTGTGGTTTTTAATTTAACGGTAATGTGTTCGCTGGCGAGTTCCTGTTGTTGTTTGAGAAGGGTGGGGGAGGTGCCACTGTCACAAAGTTCTACCTCCCAGCCTTCCTGTTTCAACAATCTTGCCGCAGCTACACCGGACTTTCCTAATCCAATAATTAACGCTTCTGGCATAGACTATGTAACATCCCTGGTTAAGCTCTACTATAGTAGCGTTAATTGGCAGCAATTACACAACTTTTTGTTGCTTTTGACTACAAATTTTTAACTATTGCACCAAAATCTGCTAAAATTCGACCATGATTTCGCAATAATCCCAGCAAATTTAAGCGATTTTGCTTAATATCGGGATTTGGGTCCATGACTAAAACGCTGTCTTCACCATCAAAAAATGTGCTAACGGTGGGTGTGATTTTTGTCAGTGCAGTTACTAACAGTTGATAATCACGATTTTGTTGTGCTGCTTGGGTTTGGGGGACTAGTTCAACCAAGGCGTTGTAAAATGCAGATTCAGATTTTTTCTGGAATAGTTCGGGGTTAATTAAAGTTTGTGGTGCTAGGGTTTGTGAGTCTAGATTTCCCTGGGCTGCGAGACGGGTGGAACGGTTGACGGTTTCGTAAATTTTATCTAATGTACCATCTTGACGGATTTTTTGTAAATAGATGGCGCGATCGCGGACATCTAATAAATTCGTTAATGCACGTTCTGTATATTCAGTATCATTTTCTACCAAAAATGAATTTACCAAATCATAATCTATATGTTTTTAATCTTGTAATAAAGTGCGAATACGTTGCAGGAAAAATTCTCGCAAAGTTTTAATTAGTCCCATTCTATCTTTACGAAAATCAACGGCGAAATTTGTTGCTGTATACTCTAATAAACTTTGTAAATTTATCGGTAAATTTGCCAACCAGGTAATATTAATTATGGCGTTAGCAGCGCGACGTAAAGCAAAAGGATCGGAAGAACCGGAGGGAATTAAACCTAAACCAAAGATACTAGTTAATGTATCTAATCTATCAGCTAACCCGACAA
Source organism: Dolichospermum sp. (assembly GCA_046070105.1). Taxonomy (GTDB): domain Bacteria; phylum Cyanobacteriota; class Cyanobacteriia; order Cyanobacteriales; family Nostocaceae; genus Dolichospermum. Next base: position 10,729 of record JBJUHT010000159.1, on the reverse strand, counting down.
TTTGACCAGTAAGAGTTTGGGGGAAAATATCATCAGCATTTCTGGGTAAATAATGCTCAAAAATCGCTTTTGCCACTTGTGGGTCTTCACCACTAGCTAAGGCGTATTTTTCGCCTATAATTCCCTGTAATTCTGGAAATTCATAGACCATTTGCGTCACTAAATCGGCTTTACAGAGTAATGCAGCCCGTAATACGTTATTAATTGTATCAGGGAAGTCTGTTGTTTCAATAAAGTTAGCTTTTGTCAGTTGATTTACAATCATTCCTGCAATGTCCATGACTCGATTTACTTTGGCACGAACAGAACCTAAATCTTCTTGGAATGTAACTTTTTCTAATTGAGGTAAAAAGCTTTCTAAAGGTTTAGATAAATCAGCTTCATAGAAAAATCTGCCGTCTGCTAACCTGGCGCGAATTACCCTCCCATTCCCCACAGCAATAATATCAGATTTGGCGGGATCTCCGTTACTAATGGTGATAAAATTGGGCAATAATTCCTGACATTCTGCATTTTTGAAAACGGGAAAATAACGCTGATGACTTACCATAACTTCGGTAATTACTTCTTTTGGTAATTTCAGAAATTCCTCTTCAAATTCTCCAATAACTGCTGTGGGATATTCCACTAAATTGACAACTTCCGCTAATAATTCCGGATAAATTGGGGTATATCCGCCTAATTTTTCCGCCGCTGCTTTAACTTGATTTGTGATAATTTCCCCTCGGTTTTCTGGAGAGACATTTACATAACCAGAAGCCAATATTTTCACATATTCTGTAGCGTGGGAAATGCTGACGGGTTCGGGGTGTAATACTCTATGGGTGCGAGAAATGCTATCGCTTTTGACAATTTTTGCCCCATTTTCTAATTGTAATGGTAAAATATCCCCATCTAATAATGTCACTAAAGTGCGAATTGGCCGGGAAAATCGGCCGTCACCATGTCCCCAGCGCATTAACCGCTTGCCTTCTAAATTCCAGACCCATTGGGGTACAAGTTCGGTTAAAATATCCGCAATGGGACGACCGGGAATTTGCTTATTCACAAAGACGAAATCCCCTTTTTCCGTGGGACGAATTTCTAAAGCAGAAATATCTACACCTTGCTTACTGGCAAAACCAATGGCAGCTTTAGTGGGTTGTCCATCTTTAAAGGCTGCTTGTGCAGGGGGTCCTTTGATTTCCTCTTCCCTGTCTGCTTGTTGGGAGGGTAAACCGGTAATGAGAACCGCTAACCGTCGCGGTGTTCCATAGACTTCAACCACAGCATTGTGGAGATTATGAGTTGCTAGGCTTTGGGGAATGCGCGATTTCCATTGTACAATAGCATCACTCAAAAAACCGGCGGGTAATTCTTCTGTACCGACCTCTAATAAAAATGCTGGCATAAGATACTGTTTTTAACTTGATGGGGCTGAATATTAGTCAATTCCAATATTGTATGCCAGTTCCGACCCTTGGGGAAACTTTAAAACGGCAGTGGGTTGTTTGAAAATAGTGTCTTATTACCCTAGTTTTAGATATCAAAATTTGTAATATGCAGACTGTCCACCACCTTGTAGTAATGCGGCAAATGCGCTAGGGTAGTTAGTTGGGCTATATATCTCAAAAATAGGAGAGAAATGACTGGTAATATTGCTACTGTAGATTTATTTTGTGGTGCTGGAGGACTAACTTATGGATTTGAGCAAGCAGGTCTTCCGGTAAAAGTTGGGTATGATATTGATCCTACCTGTAAGTTTCCTTATGAACATAATAACAAAGCGAAGTTTGTATTACAAGATATAGGAAATCTTAGCGGTTCTGATTTAGCAGAGCATTTTTCTGGAAGCAGTATAAAAATTTTGGTAGGATGTGCACCTTGTCAACCATTTTCTAATTATTCAAGACGTTATAATGATAAAAAATCTAAATGGAAACTTTTACAAGATTTTGTCCGTTTGGTCAAAGAATCTGAACCAGATATCATTTCCATGGAAAACGTGCTTCAGTTAAAATATCATGCAGTTTTTCAGGAATTTATTGAGAATTTAGAAAATTTAAAGTATTATCTTGAGCCTTATGAAGTTAATTGTTTAAATTATGGAATCCCTCAATCTCGAAAACGTTTAGTTTTATTTGCTTCAAAATTTGGTAAAATCAATTTAATTCCAGCAACTCATAACAAAGGAAGATATGAAACAGTTAGAAAAACTATTGAACATCTAGAACCACTTGCGGGTGAAAAATCCAAAACTGATAAACTTCATATATGCAGTAAACTATCTAATCTTAATCTTAAACGTATTCAGGCTTCAAAACCTGGGGGAACTTGGAGAGATTGGCCTCCAGAATTAATTGCTAAATGTCATACAAAAAAAAGTGGTAAAAGTTATCCTAGTGTATATGGTCGTATGGAATGGGATAAACCAAGTCCAACTATTACTACACAATGTTTTGGTTTTGGTAATGGTCGATTTGGACATCCTGAACAACATAGAGCCATTACATTGAGAGAAGCAGCATTACTACAAACTTTTCCAGAAAATTACCAATTCATAGCTCCTAATGAAGATTTAGCAGCTATTTCTATAGGAAGATTAATTGGTAATGCTGTTCCTGTTAAATTGGGAGAAGTTATAGGGAGGAGTATTTTGGAGCATCTCCAATAAATATGTCAAATTTATCTATTGTCCGAATGTAAATACTCTTGGTTATCTAAATAATTTTCAATGTTTATCAATATCTGTCTAAGATATTCTACCACTTCGTCTTTAATCTGTACAATATCTCCAATTGTCACAGTTCTACCAACACTTGCAAATGATTTATTACCATGTGCTAAATCATTCCTTTTTTCCATAACAGCATCTAAATTTTCACCATGCTTTGTTTTAGTATAGTCAGTATGGCAAGAAAATCCATATTCCCTTGCTGTTTTTGCAATTTTATCTCTATTAACATTACCTGAAAATAATTTTCTCCTATTAAACCCTGCTTTAATAATATCAGTAGAAATATCCGTTATTCTAGAATGAACATCATCAGGAGATCGATTCTTAAAATTATAAAGCACTATCTTCTTAACTTCGATTCTAACAGAATCAAAAGAAACTCTCCTGCTCTTTAGCTCCTCAAAAATAGCTTCTATAGCATTACGCATAGTTGATTCTACTAAATTATAGAGAAGTAAAAAACCATTAGCTTTGAGAGTTATTACTAGTTCAGGATCAATAGGCTTAATTGTCTGATCTCCGTTCTCTTCTAATACTGTTAATTTAGTATTTTCCGCAGTTAATTCTTTCAGAAAGTTGAAGTATTTATTCACCTCTTCAACACGGGTATTGAAGTCTAAAATCACCGTTTGCATAGTAAATTATTTCAAAATTTGATCACGAACATATTCAATACGAGCAATTACTTTAGGTTTGGAATTACTTGAGTCCGAGGTAGTATGTGTTTTAAACTCTTGTGAATCTAACCATTTCATTGATTTTGGTACCAAATCACTGTTCTCTCTCAAAGCAAGTGCAACACCTACAGAAATAGCTTCAAATCTAATTCTTGGTGTTCTGACATGACCTGTTCCCTTGGTAAATCCATTTGGTATATATTTTTCGACAAAATCTAACATTCTATAAAATTCATTTTCCATTTCCTCTTTGTTTATTTTATTGTTATTATGTTCTTTTAGATATTCATCCAGAAACAGATCAACTCGATGACCGAAATTCTTATAATTATTTAGATATGCAAAAAAACGTAACACAAATTCCTCTGGTTCTCGTTTAAGTTTAGCAGCATCTGATAATGGGCATAGTTGATCGAATTTAGGATATTTAGCTAATTCTTCAAGAATTTTAACAAACGGACCAGGGGATACACCTCTACGTATCTCCATGTCATTCAATGGCACACTACCTGTGTTGATGCGTTCAAATAAGTATCTCCGTGTTTCTTCATCGGCTTTATCAGTCAATACAATCATGCGAAGATTAGCTCGATTGAAGCGTCTTTGTCTTGCAAGGGGTAAATCTGTGAATTTGAAGTTATTGAGCTGTGTCAATTTTTCTAGTCCAGACAACCTCAGTTCATTATTAATAAATCTGTGTAAAGTACGAATACGTTGAGTACCATCAACAATTTCTAACCGAGCTAAATCATCAATATCATAATCTTTCGGTCGCAAATCAGCAACAAAGATATATGGAATTGGGAGTTCTAGCATAATAGATTCAATAAACTTTGACTGTCGAGCTTCTTCCCAAATCATGTGTCGTTGATAGTCTGGTATATACAACTCACTGGTGTCATCATTTAATCCATCTGTATATTTCTTGACTAGTACCTCTACTGGGTATTCTTTGGTGTCATAGTCAACTACTTTCTGTTTTTCCCGAATTTCCATTTCCGCAGCTTGTTTTTGCTCATCAGTAATTTCTATTTCTGGTGGTATATTTTTTGCTTTTGGCATCTGGCTCTCCAGCTTGAATATAATGGTTTTATGATCATAATATCACAATTGTAAAATTAGATGGTATGCGATCGCGCAAGTAGTTCGCTCCCAACTACTCAACCAGTGGGATAATTAACATCCAGTACCACATACATCATTTACTCATAAGTAAACTCACATCAGTGAATTATTTACTTTTATATCCTTGTTATTGATAAGTAGTGTATAATCAGGTAGCTTAGGGGAAAGATTCCATTTGTTCAAAATATACAACTTGAACAAGTGAAGCAGTTACAAAACTGGTGTAAAGGAACAAACAAATTATGTCTCCAGAAAACAATGGTGGCGCTAAAATTGAGGCGCGTTCACCAAAATATTCCCAATATTCGATTAGAGTTAATGAAGAATCTGATCATAGTGGATTACCAATTTCAGAATTAATTGCACGGGGATGGTTACATGAGTTCTAGAATAAAAATGGTTGTTTTATGTGAGGATAAACAACAAGAAGTTTTTGCTCGTCATTTCCTCAAAAAAAGAGGATTTACGGGAAATATCAGATTTTTTACTTGAGATTATGAGTTTCTAGTCTGTGGGGAATGCACGATTTTCATTGTACAATAGTATCACTTAAAAAACTGGCGGGTAATTCTTCCGTACTGACCTTTAATAAAAATGCCAGCATAAGATAGTATATTGTACCTTGTATGGTACATAAAGTTAATAACTTATTAATAAATAATGATATCCTAATAAAAAATACGAGGTGAAGTCTCATGCTAACCATAGCACCCGCTCACTCCCACCGCGCTATACTCGCTAATATTTCTTGGCAGACTTTTGAAACCATTTTAACAGAAATGGGCAATCATCGCGCTACCCGTCTAGCCTACAACCAGGGAACACTAGAAATTATGACTCCTTTAATGCCTCATGAACATAATAATCGTCTTTTAGAACATTTAGTTTTTGCTTTAGCAGAGGAACTTAATCTTAATATTAAAAGTACCGGTTCAGTGACTTGTAAACGTCAAGATTTAGCCAAAGGTGTAGAACCAGATTCTAGTTTTTACATCAAAAATGAAGCGATAATGCGAAATAAACAAACTCTAGATTTGACTCAAGATCCTCCACCAGATTTAATTATAGAAGTTGATTATACTAGCGCTTCCCTGGATAGATTACCGATTTATTTGGCTTTAGGTGTTCCCGAAGTTTGGCGTTATGATCATCCGGTAATGCAGATTTATCAACTCAGTCATGGTGTTTATATTCCCTGTGACGTTTCTCCCACCTTTGCTAATTTACCCCTAACTACAGAAATTCCCCACTTTTTAGCTCAAAGTCTGGAAATAGGCGAAATTTCTATGATTCGTTCCTTTCGTGCTTGGTTACAAAAATCAAAAATAGAACTCACACAGAAATGACAGCATAGCGAATTAATATGGCTAAATCTTGTGGTGCGGGCATCTTGCCTGCTATAATTGCTTATAATTATACTAAATCTTGTGGTGCGGGCATCTTGTTTGCTATAATTAGACAAATTCAATCCAGTAAAGTTTAAGTAAAATACCCCTCTCCGTCCTGGAGAGGAGTTGGGGTGAGGTTTATCGCAGTAAGGTTAAATTAAACCTATATCTGACTGTTGTGATTCGCTGGTTCAGGTTTAATAATAATGGGATTGGGAAGAGATGGTGATTTAGACAGCTTTGTTTCTGCTTGTGTTTGTCCTGTTTGATTCCAGAGAATCATTGAGAGTAAACCATCTACTAAACTGTTACTATTACCATTACCATTGCTGCTAGTTACCGTAATATCAGGGATAATACGGACATTGCGATCGCCTATAATTTGCATCAACTGCATCGCTGTATAACCTTGTTTTCCTAAAGCTTCTACACCGGCGAGGTAGGTTTCCGCTTTAGCGTTGCCTGTGGCGCGAATACCTTCGGCCTCCGCGACAGCTTTCAGCTTAATGGCTTCCGCTTCACCGGTTGCTTGCTGAATTTGGGCGTTAGCTTGCAATTGGGCAATTGTCACACCTTGTTCTGATTGTACCAAATCTTGCTGAATATCAGCTAATGCCGTTTCCCTGACCAACATTTGTCGTTGGGTTTCGGCCATTTGCTGCACTTCGTAAGTTTTACGTTGTTCCTCCGCGATTTTCCGTTCTGTCAAAGTGTGCATTAATTCGTTCGGGGGCGTAATTAAACCAATTAAAGAATCTACAGCTTGCACATCATAAGCTCTTAAAGCAGATTTAACGTATTCAGAAGCTTCCACTTGGCGCTCGCTACGGGCAATCAAAAAATCTAAAATGGTATATTCTTGAGCGGAATTACGGAAATAATTACCCACAATGGGACGCAAAACTTGGTCTATGACATTTTGCATCGAACCTAAGCGAGAAATCACTTTTGGCGCGTCTGAAGCCCCAATGTGGATAATTTGAAATACCTCTAAATCAAAGCTAAAACCATCAAATGACAGCAGTTTTAACGCTTTCAAATTAGTATCATATCCGTGCTGTCCCGTAATTCTGTCAGTAAAGTTTAAAACAATATTTGTCGTCGGTACTAACTCAACTTTCATCACTTTAGTATTGAGCGGGTGTTTTCCTGGATACAATGCTTCTACCCAAACACCCTTGTGTCCTTGATTGACCAAGTTTCCGTGAGTAAAAGCCGCACCACTGACATCTTCCTGATCTTCACCGACAAAAGAAATCACCACACCGACATAACCAATGGGAATTGCCGTCATCTGTACTTGTTCGATATTTACTAACCAAGGGTTGAGATTCCACGAACCCGATAATAATACCTGTTCTTGTAAACCCCGTTGTCCCCCAGCATCAATAAATTTTTGACCATTTTGGAAGTTATCATGGCCACCAATTAAACGTCCAGCAATTTCACCTGCTGGAATTGGTGAACCATCTAACGTGGTGACAATACCAACTTTGTCTGCTGCTACTTCATAAATACGCAATTGTTCTGGACGCATACCATGGGTAGTGGCATTTGCTGTGGTAATAACTTTAAACAGAGCAGTGTTAATACGGTAAGTACCGGCGGTAATAAAAGCAATTTGTCGTCCTTTTTCGCCCCCTTTGGTCAAAAATTTGCGAGCATCTTGAAAATTATCACATTCGACAATTTTGCCCAAAATCCGCTCTGGAGGGTTAGAAGCCCCATCAGCGGCGACAATCAGAGCGATTTCTCCTTGGGGGACAATGATTACCGGCTCTTTTTTGACAGCATACTGCCAAGGCCAATAACCCCAGTGCCAACCAGGGGCCAGGGTATCTGCTTGTAAACCAGCTTCACCATTTAAAGCGATTAATCTATTAGGGGGTAATACTTTACCAGAAAAGGTAAATTTTCTGACAACAATGCCCACCTCGCGCTCACCGATAACTACCAGTCCACCAAAGAAAATACAACCACCAATGATGATCACGGGAAAAATGATTAAAGGTTCAATTCCCATTGTTTGATAAGGAATTTGGCGAGTTACAGAATTGGTAATTACGGGCTGAGTTTGACCAGGAGCGGTTGATATTGATACAGAGTTTATTTCTTTTACTGTTGGTGTTTCTCTGGGAGCGGCATTGGCAGTATTAATACCACCTATTAAAGATAGGGCAGCGATCGCAGATGTAGCGAATCTCACAAGTTTTTTGTACTTACTCTTACTCACGGAAAATGGCAAGCTTTTCATACAGGTGTACCTCGTTGGGGAAATAATTATCTAATTTGTGACTTCATTAGAAGGGAATGATTTTTCTGAAACTTAATGTAACTTTTTACAAACTTCCAATTTCTTTAAAGGTTGTTTGAAAAGTCTAAATTCATACTCACTTGGGTGCTTGAAAAACGCTGTTCGTCTTGTACACAGATAGAATCTATCTAGACGGACTTAAAATACTTTATGATTCATTAGTTCATGAATTGAAAATTTATTTTTGTATTAGATTTTAAGTTTAACACGACAAAGTAATATTATATTTGCCTCAAATTTTTAGAACATCCTCTTCAGAAGTCGGATATTTTATGGCTTAAAATTTGTTAAAAAACATTACAATATACTTCTTGATTTTAATTCAATGCTATAATAAAGAAACGAATATTTATTAATGATAAAATTATTATTTATTTGATAATTTTTGGTAATTCAATATGATTAACAATAAAATTCAACCTAGACAAGCATTAAACAAAGGATTTCTGAGAATTAAACCAATTAGAAAGGAGTTTGAGATATTTAAAAGGAATCTGATTACATTAATTAATCAAATTGATGAAAATGAAAGAGAGGAATTTCATAAAAATATTCTTACTGATTTTTTGAAAAATACCTATTATGGTGCTGATTACTTAATCAATATTAAAGCAAGTAATGACCTAGTAATTTATAATGGCAAAGATACTAAAAGCAGTGTTGGTGTAATTTTAGAAGCTAAAAAGGTAAATAACAATGAAATGCTCAAGGTTGATAATTTAAATACTAAAGCATTACAACAATTAGTTTTATACTTTTTACGAGAACGAATTACAAATAAAAATCCAGAAATTAGATATTTAATTGCTACTAATATTTATGAATGGTTTGTTTTTGATGCGACAATTTTTGAAAATTTGTTTGCTCAGAATACACAATTAGTCAAGCAATTTAATGATTTTGAAGAAAAACGTCTATCTAATTCTCGTACTGATTTTTTTTATCAAGAAATTGCTCAACCCGCAATAGATGAAATTCAAAATCAATTAGTTTTTACACATTTTGATCTTAGGGATTATCAACAATATTTAATTAATCAAAATCCTGAAAATGATCAAAAACTGATTCCTTTATTTAAGCTGTTTTCACCACAGCATTTATTGAAACTACCTACTACTAATGATAGTAATAGTTTAAATAAAAACTTTTATAGTGAATTACTACACATTCTTGGTTTAACGGAAATTAAAGAAGGTAGTAAAAAATTAATTCAGCGTAAATCAATTCATGAAAGGGAACAGGGTTCATTAATTGAAAATACTATGACTCGGTTGCAAGAATTACGCAAAATTGATAGATTAGAAAACTCAGAACAATTTGGAGAAAACAACGAAGATAGACTTTTTAATATTAGTTTAGAATTAGCTATTACTTGGATTAATCGCATTCTCTTTTTAAAATTATTAGAATCTCAATTAATCAACTATCATCAAGGTAATAAGTCTTTTGCATTTCTCAATTTAGCAAAAATTCAAGATTTTGGTAATCTCAACCGTTTATTTTTTGGTGTTTTATCTCATAAACCAGAGGAAAGAGAAAAACATATAAAAAATCTTGTTGCTAATATTCCTTATTTGAATAGTTCTTTATTTGAAGTATCAGAAATTGAACATCAAACAATAGTTATTAGTAATTTAGTCAATGATGAGAAACTTTCTATTTTTAATCAGACAGTTCTTAAAGATAATCATGATCACAAACGTACAGGAAAATTAAAAGCGCTAGAATATATTTTTGAATTTCTTGATGCTTACGATTTTAGTAGTGAAGGTACAGAAGAAATCCAAGAAGAAAGTAAAACCTTGATTAATGCGTCTGTTTTAGGGTTGATTTTTGAGAAAATTAACGGTTATAAAGATGGTTCTTTCTTCACTCCAGGCTTTATTACTATGTATATGTGTCGGGAAACTATCCGCAGAGCAGTTTTACAGAAATTCAAGGAAATTAAAGGTTGGAACTGTGCAAATATTGACGAATTATATGATAAAATTACAGATAAAAAAGAAGCTAATCAGATTATTAATAGTTTAAAAATTTGTGATCCAGCAGTCGGTTCTGGACATTTTCTAGTATCAGCTTTAAATGAAATTATTACTATTAAAAGTGAGTTGAAAATTTTACTTGATAAACAAGGTAGAACTTTAAGAGATTATCATCTAGAAATCGAAAATGATGAGTTAATTATTACAGATGATGACGGAAAATTTTTCAGATATAATCCTAAAAATCCAGAAAGTAGACGCATACAAGAAACACTTTTTTATGAAAAACAGACAATTATTGAAAATTGTTTATTTGGTGTAGATATAAATCCCAATTCAGTAAAAATTTGTCGGTTACGTTTGTGGATTGAACTTTTAAAGAATGCTTATTATCAAACCTCACCCCTAACCCCTCTCCTACAAGGAGAGGGGAATCTAGGAGAACTACAAACTTTACCAAATATTGATATTAATATTAAAACTGGTAATTCTTTAATTAGTCGTTTTCCTTTAAATTGGGATTTACG
>JBJUHT010000158.1:0-38470 GCA_046070105.1 Dolichospermum sp. | reverse complement strand
AGGATGTCCACCCCACAAGATTTATTTTGATTTAAGCTGCGGTTTTTCTGGGGGAGTCTAAAATGACTTCAGCTATGGAGAAATCCCGTTTAATTTCTAGGTCGTTAAGATAGCTAATGGGATCATCAGCGTTAAAGGGTTTATGATCAAATAATTGAATGGGTTGGCGGGTATAACTGATATCTAAACCTAATTCTCGCGCTGCTGTACTAAAAACACGCACTCGACAGACTCTTTCAACTATTTCTACCCAATTTCTAGGGAAGGGAGTATCACCCCACCGCGCTAATTGAGTCATAATCCAAATTTGTTCGGTGCGACTAGGGCGATTAATAGCAGAGTCGGAATAAAATTGATGATGGGCATATTCTCGCATGGGATGATCTAAGTCACAGGTAGCGTTATTTGGATCTTCAATTTGGATATAATCAATGTCTGTGCTGACATATTCCCGACTTGCTAAAATTTGCCGCACTTCTTGGGCGTTATTAGGACTTGCACAATATTGACAGGCTTCTAACAAGGCTTTGGTTAAAGCAATATGGGTGTTAGGATAAGTTTCTGCCCAGTCTTCTCTTACTCCTAAAACTTTACCAGGATGTCCTAACCAAACTTCTAAATCTGTAGCAATGGTAAAGCCTGAACCTTCTACCGCAGCCCGATAATTCCAAGGTTCACCTACACAATAACCGTCAATGGTTGCACCTTTTAAATCTACTACCATTTGGGCAGGAGGAATATTTTTCATATCTACGTCAATGTCGGGGTCAATTCCTCCTGCTGCTAACCAATAACGGAGGAGTAAATTGTGCATTGACGCAGGATGAACTACACCCATTCTATGTTGTTGGTCACGGGTTTTTAGCAGGTAGTTTTTGAAGTCTGATAAACTATGGACTCCGGCATCATAAAATCTTTTGGCTAAGGTAATGGCGTTACCATTGCGAGTCATTGTTAAGGAGGTAACAACTGGCAAAGGTTCGTTTTTATGCCCGCCTAAAGATAACCACATTGGCATTCCAGAGGGCATTTGGGCGGCATCTAAATAACCACCAGTCATCCCATCCACAATTCCCCGCCAACTGCTTTCTCTGACTAAATTAACTTCATCTAAACCGTGTTTAACAAAGAAGCCTTTTTCTTTAGCTATAGCCAGGGGGGCGCAAGCGGTAAGGGGTAAAAAACCGATTTCTAAATTAACTTTTTCCAAGCCATGACGGACAACCGCAGCGGTTTTTCTAGCGCGGATTTTCTTAACACGTTTTTGTTGGTTAAGGAAGTAAATCATTTCACTTCGTAAACTGTAGTAACTAGGATGTTCTACAACTTCCATGCGTTTACGAGGTCGGGGAATATCAACTTCTAAAATATCCCCAATTTTTGATTCTGGTCCGTTAGTTAACATGACAATTCTATCGGATAACAAAACGGCTTCATCTACATCATGAGTCACCATAACTGCGGTAACTTGATTTTCTTCACAAATTTGCATTAATTGTTCTTGCAAATTACCGCGAGTTAATGCGTCTAATGCCCCGAATGGTTCATCTAATAGTAGTAGTTTAGGACGAATTGCCAAAGCGCGGGCTATAGCCACCCGTTGTTTTTGTCCCCCAGATAACATCCCTGGTTGTTTATCAGCATGGGGACGCAAACCTACCATATCTATATGTTTTTCGATAATGGTTTTCCTTTCTGCTGCTGGCATTCCATGTAATACTGAATCTACCGCTAAAGCGATATTTTCTCTGACCGTGCGCCAAGGTAAAAGGGAATAGTTTTGAAAGACTACCATTCTATCAGGACCTGGTTTTTTAATCCTTTGTCCTTCTAAGGTTACTAAACCTTCTGTGGGTAAATCTAAACCGGCTATCATATTTAAAAGGGTTGATTTACCACAACCGGAGTGGCCAATTAAGGAAATAAATTCACCCTTTTTTATTTCTAAATTAATGCCTTTAAGGGCGATATATTGACCGCCACCACTTAATTCAAAGACTTTATCAATTTGATCAACAGCAACAAATACTGACATAGTTTTAATGATTGGTAATGGGTAATTTGTTATTTGTTATTTGTCAGTTGTTGTTTGTCAGTTGTTATTTCTTTGCTAATGACTACTGACCACTGACTACTGACTTTTGACTATTTTTGTTCTGGTAAAATCCAGTTTTGTAACCAAGCCATGAGTTTATCTAGAATTAAGCCAACAACACCGATATAAACTAGTGCTAAAATGACTTCACTGACGTTGTTATTTTGATAAGCATCCCAGATAAAAAAGCCAATTCCGACAATACCAGACATGACGATTTCAGCCGCAATAATTGCTAACCAAGCTAAACCAATGGCAATTCTTAAACCTGTAAAAATGTATGGCAATGCTGAAGGAATTAAGATGTTCAAGAAATACTCTTTTTTGGAAAGTTGCAGAACTTTAGCAACGTTATTATAATCTTGGGGAATTTGAGTTACACCTACCGCAGTGTTGATTAAAATCGGCCAAATTGCGGTGATGAAAATTACGAATAATGCCGCTGGTTCGTTTTGTCTTAAAGCTGCTAAGGAAATAGGTACCCAAGCTAAGGGAGGTACTGTTCTTAATAATTGAAAGATAGGATCTAATGCTTTAGATATGGTTTTATTGACACCAATTAAAACTCCTATGCCAATGCCAACAATTGCTGCTAATGTGTAGCTAATGGCCACCCGTTGCAGACTAGCAAAGATTTGCCAAAATAGCCCTTTATCTGTGCCACCTTTATCATAAAAGGGATACAAAATCAAAATCCAAGTATCTTTAATAACTTGAATTGGTCCTGGTAATGTTGCCCCTGGTGTCCAAGAAAATATTTGCCAAATAACTAGAAAGACAATTAAGGCAATAGCTGGAGGTACAAGTTCAGGAAATTGCTTTTGTAAACCTGATAAAAAGCTATTATCAAATTTAGGAGTTGTGGGACGTTTTTGAGCTATTGTCATGAATTTTTCCTCGAATTTACTAATGATTAATGACTAAATACCAGCTTTTTTGATTTTCAGACTCTTGAGATATTCTTCAGGTTTTTCAGGGTCGAATTTTACACCATCAAAAAATGTTTCTACTCCACGAGAGGTACTGGTGGGAATATCAGCCGCAGGTATTCCTAATTCTTTAGCTGCTTCTTTCCAAATATCTTCCCGGTTGACTTTTTTGATTAATTCTTTGGCTTTGGCTGCACCATTAGTAATGTAATCTTTGGGCAAAAATCCCCAACGCACATTTTCGGTGATGAACCATAAGTCATGACTCTGGTAGGGATAGGAAACACTACCTTTTTCGTCTTTCCAATAATAAGCAGCCAGGGATTTATCATCAATTTTTCGACCATCTCCCATGTCATATTTACCTTGATAGGGATTAGCAAGAACTTCTGGTGAAGATAAACCAAAGTATTTTTTGGCGGCGAGAATTTCCGCTGCTTCTTTGCGATTTTCAAATTTATCTAGCCATTGTTGAGCTTCCATTATTCCTTTTAATAAGGCTTTTGTGGCTTTGGGATTTTGGTCAACCCAATCACCTCTCATGGCAAAATATTCTTCGGGGTGATTTTTCCAAATTTCGGCGGTTAATGCGGCCATAAAACCGATTTTGTCATTAACTAAGCGGAATGGCCAAGGATCTCCGGTGCTAAAAGCATCCATTGTCCCGGTTTTCATGTTGGCGACGGTTTGTGCCGCAGGTACGGTTAATAATTTGACATCTGTATCTGGGTCAATGCCACTTGCTGCTAACCAGTAACGAAGCCATAGGTCTTGGTTAACATGAGGGAAGGTAAAGGCTGCTGTAAAGGGTGTGTTGGCTGATTTGAGTTGGGATAATAGGGGTTTAGCAGTATCCAATTTTAGGCTAATTCCTTTCCCTAGATGTTTGTTAGCGATCGCAATTCCATTACCATGAGTAATTAACTGCGCTAAAACATACATGGGTATAGGTTTATTACCTTTAGTAATTTTGCCTTCTGTAATTAAGTGTGGCATGGGCATTTGCCATTGACCACCATCAATACCACCCCCTTGAGAACCAATTTCCAGGTTATCCCTGGCTGAACCCCAGGAAGCTTGTTTAGAAAGTTCTACTTCTGTCATGCCATATTTAGCAAAAAAGCCTTTTTCTTGGGCAATAATTAATGGTGCAGATTCAACTATGGGAATATATCCTAGTTTGGCTTTTGTAGTTTCTGGTTTTTGTTCTGGTTTAATATTAGCTACTGTTTGAATAGAGGATTTTGTACCAGTTTTGCCTGTTTCTGGTGGATTTCCTAAACAGCCTTTGAGTAAAACTGCACTGGCGGAAACTCCAGCGGTGACAATAAATTTCCGCCGAGAAACTTGGTTAAAAAATTCTGTCATCATATCTCCTTACATCAAAATTTATTTTTCTAAATATGAAAATATAGACAAAGAAAATAAATCATTTCTTTGCTTTATGATGCAAATTTCCAGTTATATCTAGGTATTAAAAACAGACCCTTTTGAGAGTAAAAAGGACTAGTTTATATACTTAGTAATAAACGTGGTTTAATTTCTGAGCCTGGGGTGATTAAGTATCACTTGGCTAGTAAAAACTAGTTTACAGTGTTTGTGATCAAAGTGATCATTTCTCAACTCGAATTATTAAACAAATATTTAATGGATACATAAGTAAAAACTTATCTATGAGTCTAAAGTCTGCGATAAGAGTCTAATATATCTATTAAAATCTATGATTTCCATCAGAGAAAATAGGTAAGAGAAACGAGGAATTAAGGTTTACCGTATTGATATAAAATATCACATAGATAATTAATTATATGAATTATAGAATTAAACTTGAAAAAGAGATTTAGGAATTTAGAAGAAAGTAGGACCTATGGAGAAGTCCGGAAATAAGATATCGCTAAAGGGAAAGCTCTACTAACGCGCAGCGTGCCGTTACGCATACCAATTCAAGTACGCAACTTATACATGATAAGCTGTGATAACTGTTTTCTTGTCAGGGCTATAAATAGATTCTACTCTTGGGTATTGCCCATGAATCCACCACACCTTAATCCTATTACCTTGGGCTGGCGCAGTTCCTGATGTCGAGTAACCAGCATCAATCATTAATTTTTCAAATTGAGTTGCGCTTAAAGTTTGACATTTTAACTTTGGTAGTCCCTGTATTTGACGCTTGTTGAGGGTCATAGGTAGTCTGGTAAATTATGAATATTTTTTTATCTTACTACCCTACCCTTTTCACAACTTGTAAAGCAATAACCCAGATTGGACGTAGTACAATTAATTGTTTGATAGTACAATTATAGTACAATTAATTTAAATATCTTTTACGTTACTAACCTATCCTTTTGTCAACGTCCTCTCCCAATCAGTCATAAGTTCCCTGGTAAGTTGTCAAAATCTTGTAACCAGGTAAAACTAAAGCAATACCTATTCTGCTGTGAATCTTACCTGGATATCTGTAAGGTTCATCATTAGGAACAGCACCACCAATGCGAATATGTATTCCTGGTAGCCATAAGTATAATCCAGGAATCAATAAGTCCATACTGTAAGCAATTTCTCTCATTGGTTCATTTTCACCAAGAGAATTATTCCTGGAAAAACTCAACTTGGCGTTTGTGATGTTCAACATTATGTTTTCAATCTTCAATAGAGATTTTGTCAATGCTGAGGATTGATTAGTTTCAATCCCCTAATAGGGATTATCTTAACAGGAATAGAAATCTCCACACACCGAAAATTTTGAGCAATACTGGTACAATTAAGACTTACCATCAAAAATCAAGTGCTTTTTCAAGTTCTACATGATTCTTCCTTCTTCTACAGTATTTCCACAGTGCCTTTATATCCATCAATGCGGACTTCTTGACCATCCTGGAGTAAATATGTAGCGTTCTGTACGTCCATAACAGCGGGAATACCGTATTCCCGGGCGATAATTGCCCCGTGGGAAAGTTTACCACCTGCTTCAGCAATTAACCCCCCAGCTTGAACTAGAACAGGAACCCAACCGGAATCTGTATAAGGAACAACCAGGATAGTATTTTTATCAATATCGTGAACTGCTTGTAAAGTTCGTAATATTTTTACCCGGCCTTGAATTTGTCCGAGACTGGCCGGAATACCTAATAAGATATTATCAGCGGGATTAATGACAGGATTGATAGGTTGAGGCGGGTTGTAACCGTAAACAACGGGAGGAATTTGGGGAATTTGACTATCTTGGAGAAATTGCGATCGCCTTTGTGCTATTAATTCTAACAGATGGTTTCTGGTGGACACATCTGAATGAATGACTAAATGACGAATTTCATCTAATTCCAAAAAGAAAATATCTCCTGGCTGTAATAGCACCCTAGACTGAAGCCAAATTTCTTCCAAGGCCAAAAATGTCCAGCGTAATTCAGCCAACAAGCGGGAATAAACTTCTGTTACCCTACCTTTAAGATCAACTCGTTTTTGGACTAAATTTTGCTGTAGGGGACGAGAATCATCTAAATCTGGGATTTGGCCTGTTTTAATTAATTGCACAAATAATTGTCTAACTGGTTGGGGATTTTCTCGCCAAGTGACAACAGAAATATCTGTAGCGACTTCACTCAAATAACCATAATCCTGAATTAATTCATTAAATTCAAATAAAATTCTTTCGCCGGCGGTTGTTTTTGCCAATTGCTCAAATATCTTTTCTGGTTCACAATTATAGTCAAAATCATCATTTAGGATCTGTTTAGCATCAGCAGCTAGTAAACTCATAGCTCTTAACGATGCTACCTCTGGGGTGACACTGTTATCAATTTTCTCTGTTTTGACAGCGAAAATTGATTGACGGATAGCCGCGCTCAAAGGGGCTAAAATACTGTAGTAAGTACCTTGGCGCAGTAAATCGAGAATTAAGTCTATTCTAGATAATAACTGATCTAGTGATAACTCAGTAATGACAATATTGGATAATCCTATTAATGCTGGGATAAAAACTTGACGATAATCCGATTTAAAGTTTTTTTCTAAATCAAGTTCCCGTTTGAGTAATCTTGTCAGTCCGGGTAAATTAGTCAAAGTGGAATTGAGAGGGGGTTTAGTCATAGTTGCACCTCTAGTTAAAAAGTCGAGACTTTCTGGAGGTAATCCCATAGCTAAAAAGATTTTTCCTAACAAAGAAGCATTAAAATAAGCTCTAGAGTAGTGTAGTGTAGCCGTTTGAGTGAAATCTAGGCTTTTAGCACGTTCACCTAAAACGATAGTAAAAATTTCTCCCCACACACCACAGGTTAAAGGAGAATTAAGCGACCAGGTTAAAGGATGAATGACCCCAGGAATCACTTCTGCGGCGATTTTTCTAGTCCAAATTGGTAAGAGTGTAGTGATAGGTCTTGACTGTAATACCCACAGGTTTTGACCATCATAACTCCATTCTACATCTTGGGGAACACCTGAATAACGTCTTTCTAAACGACGGGCTAAATATGCAACTTGTTTAATTAATGCTTGGGGTATTTTCCCATGCCCGTGAAATTCTAGAAAAGATAACTTTTCATCACCAGCAATTACCACTTGATATTGTTCTGGTGTAATTTTTCCTGATACAATTTGAGTAGGATTACCCAATACGGCTTCGATAACGACGGCTTCACCTTGTTGAGAAATAGGATCTCGACTGAAGGCCACGCCAGAGAATACGCTTTGAACTTGTTGTTGAATGAGTACCCCCATGGCAGCCTCTACTGCATGATGATGATGACGATATTGGACGGCGCTGGGGTGATAATAAGAAGCCTGGACTTGGGAGATGGCTTGTCTAAGTTCTTCTTTGCTGGTAACGTTTAAGATTGTTTCATACTGTCCTGCGGCGGAGGCTTGTTGTGAGTCTTCGCCAATGGCGGAAGAACGGACTACCAAGGGTGAAAGTGGGGATGGTTGCAGAAAATCAATTAAATGGGTAGGATCATCATCAGGGGCTAATACCCAACCTTTAGGAACTGAATAACCCCAGCGTTTAATTTGCGATAATGTAGCGGCTTTAGCCCCCACTACTTCCTCGTCTAGTTCTTGCTCTAGGGTGATGATTCTATCCTGATGATTACTTAAATATTGCATCATTCCCTGGGATTGTGGGGATGATCCCTTGACGGGGAGGTGAAGATCATCAGGAATTTGGTTATAAATCCAGTAAATTAAACCAGATAAGGCAAAAGCGGCAATAATTCTGGATAGGTCCTCTGAATGGAGAATACCTACAAAAAGGGGAAACATTACCAATACGCCTAGTTTAATTGTTTCTTGAGAACGAGTGATCAAAAAACCGATAGCTGCAAATAAGCCTACCAATACAGTCACAAGTGGATCATGTAATAGTAGTCCCCAGGAGACGTTTGTTGTTCCCGCGCCTTTAGTTGTGACGTATCTACCCGTAACTAAGCCAATTAAAGCAACAATTTCCCATACTGGTTGTGAAGGGAAAAAATAGTGGGCAATTGTGACAACAAAAATTCCCTTGCTTGCTTCGGAGAATACTGACAAGATTCCTGCTAATTTTCCACCATGATAAAAGGCGGCTGCAACACTAATATTTCCTGTACCGACATTAGATAACCACTTTCTGCTCACAGCATAAGTAATCCAGGAAATTAGTGGTATTGTCCCTAACAGTGGACAAACAATTAAAATAGTTAGAATTCCCCAAAAATTAATCATTATTTTCTGATCTTAAATTTAAAATTTAATGGCACATTCCAAGTTTGTTATTAACAAAAATGAATATTTATATGATATGGGAAACAAAAGGGCAAATAGAAGTCTTACCCTTTTGTTTTCCCAAGAATCTAAGCTATTGCATAAGCGAAGTTAAGCGCCCAAAGGATCAGGGCGACAATTGATCCTAAAAGTATCACGGTGGAGATTGTAATCAGTTTAGGGGAATCTGCACCTTCAAATTTCATGATGCCGCGATTTAAGTCGGACATTGTTTTTCAGCCTCCTTGACTGTAGGGCTAGTCTGTCCGTTATGATTTTAGTCTTTCTGTTGGCAAATGATGTTAAATTCTTCTTATATTTTCTTTGAGCTTAACGACAGTGAAGAAAGAACAGGTTTGAGGGTGAGGGATAAGGGGTTAAACCTCAATCAAAGTCAGGAATAAAATAGCAATTAATGGGCATAAATACCCAAGGACGATAAATTGGTAAAATTAGTTCCCTTGATGATCAAATTAAAGCCCGTCATTATCTGAGTTATCTTGAGTAAGGCCGAATAAAAAAGTTGTTAGGGGAGTATAGATAACCGACTTCTTAAAAAAGCCGGATATCTAAGTATTAATATTATATTTTCTGAGGTTAATTTTCCCTAATCCAAAGTGCTAAACCACCTCCACGTCCACGGGCTGCTATGATATCCTTGGTAACTAAAAAGAAGGCAAAAAAGGGTAATTTAGCTATAGGTCGATCATAAAAATCTTCGCTTTCTACCTGACCAAAATGAATTTGTTTATTAATAAACATCCAACTAAATGAACTAATTTGTAGTTGGATAAAATCAAAAGCCAATAAATTCTTTTTTCCTAAGTATTTTGTGATTCCTGTTAATTTTAATAAAATCGCTCCCAATTGTATTTGATTAGTAATTTCGCCTTTTTCTAAGGCCGCTTCTTTGTTAGGATTAAAACAGAGGAGAATTTTTAGAAATTTTGGCATATACCAACCCTTACCTAAAATAATTCCGCCCCGGTTTCTGACTTTTTTAGTACCAGTAGCAAAACAAAGTCGCCATTTACCATTGAGAGACTCAAAGGGATAATTTAACTTTTGTACTTTGGCTGTTTTTTCGGCTTCTAGCAGTGCATTTACGACTATTTCGGCGGGAGGAACTTGATTTCCTTGGCGATAAGCAGCAGCAGCGCGGGATAAGGTGTTCATGAAATCAGAGGTAGAGTTAGATATTAAATTAGCTGTCATACAAGTATTGTTGACGTGAGTATTGCTATATTTTTTCATAAAGTAACTAAATTATGACGTTGATTAAATTATCTTTTTGATTAGATAACAATCAGTATATGATTTTGGCTAAATTTTTATAAAATTTTCATGGCCAATAGTCTAATAAATTACATGAGGACTGAATAAGGTGAAATAATAGATACTAAAAAACTTCTTAATTTATATAAATTATCAGAGAGAAATTTCAGGTACAATCATTTTCAGATATTTTATATTTTTGGCTATTTTATGTGAGTAAGATGTAAAAATTTAGTGGGATTTATTTAATAATATTCATCAATGGCAGAAGATATTTTTAAAAAAAGTAAAATGTCCGCTTTTGCGGACACTTTTAGGGCTTCTGTCACTTTTATTGGCTACAATCATGTCTGAAACATGATATTTTTATTGTTGATGATCAGAATCAAAAAATCAAGTGTTTTTCAGATATAAACTAGACATAATTAAGTCAATTATATCTTGATTATAGCCATAGGGAAGTTGATCATAGATCAAGGCAGATAAATTTGTATTTTGGTGAGAAATACTACTATATAAAAACATTATTCCTGAAAGTTATAGCGACGTGAAGTATAAACCCAAACATTATTATCTTGTTGAATTTGTTGAGTATGGGAAGAACCAATAATAATTACAGTTCCCATATCTGCTAATGTTGGTTCTAACTCTTCTAGGGTAATAATTTTAACTTCTTCTCCCTTTCTGCCCAGATTTTTTCCTAATATTACTGGTGTATGAGGTTTTCTGTATGTTAATAGAATTTTTTGCGCGGCTTCTAGTTGCCAATTACGTTCTTTTGATACAGGGTTATAGAAAGCAATCACAAAATCACTAGCAGCCGCAGCGGTTATTCTTTCGGCGATAATTTCCCAAGGCTTCAAAATATCAGATAGGGAAATTACGCAGAAGTCATGTCCTAAAGGCGCACCAATACGGGCAGCGGCAGCTTGCATAGCGGAAATACCAGGGGCGACTTGAATATCAATTGTTTGCCATTCTGGTTTATTATATTGATCTAAAACCTCAAAAACTGCCGCCGCCATTGCGTAAATACCGGGGTCTCCAGAAGAAACAACAGCTACATATTTTCCCTCTGCGGCTAGGTCTAGCGCCTGATAAGCCCTTTCTGCTTCTACTCGATTATCTGATTCATGGACGCGCTTCCCAACAGCCAGGGACGCAATTAAATTAATATAAGTTTTATAACCTACTAAATCTGTAGCTAAATGTAGAATTTCTTTAACTTGTGGTGAAATCCATTCAAATGCACCAGGACCAATACCAATAATAGCTAATTTTCCCTGGGCTTGTCCTGTTGTGGCGGGGTTGATAATTTGACTGGAAATGGCGACAGCAATAAAAGAAGATGGAGATGATATAATTTGACCATCTGTACCTGTGGCGGCTAAGGCTAGGGCTGAAGCGGAGGAAAGTTGGTTTTCTCGAAAAAACCGGATAGGAACGTTTAAAGCCTTAGCTGTAGCATGGAGTTGGGAATTATTGGCCAGGTGAAGAGGTGCAAATATGCCAGCGACGGCAACAGATGCTAAGTTAGATTTTGTGAGTATTTGCTGAATTTGAGTAATTGTATCTGGTTCTGGGTTGGTGAGAGCGATCGCTAAGGTCGCAGGATGATAAACTAAACAATTACAGTCATAATTACCCAAATATTCGGTAATTTTAATCTTTAACTCGCCGTTTTCATCAATAGGTAAATTACTCTCTCTCAACCAAGGCGCTGTTCCCACTAACTTGACTTTTTTCCCGGACAATAGGTCAGCAATAAATTTTTTCCCCTGTTCTGGGTTAGCTAAATGATATCCCTGGGGAGGAGATAACAAAGCGGTATGAAACCGGATATCTCCTGTGGTGGTAATTGCTGGTTTAATATTCAGTGCTTGCCCAATTTGACGCGCTAAATCGTTAACACCACTCAGTCCACCTAAAAGCGGTACTACAGCACTTCCATCTTCTGCGACAGCTAAAAGAGGTGGTTCTTGTCCCTTATCATTTAAAATGGGTGAAATTGTTCTAATGAGAATCCCAGCCGCACAAATACCAATTATGGGCGTACCAGCAGCGAACAATTCCCGCACAGTTTCACCAAAGTCGCTAAAACTAATATCAGTGTCATGAGTACGACTAGCTAAACCGTATAATTTCGCAGTTGCAAAGATATTAGTAATTTTCCGCCCCACGATAACGCTATTTTGATTTAAAACTACAACCGCAGGGACTACTCTGGTATTCATGTATTTGACGATAATAGGCTATTGAGAATTTAAACGGGATAGAAATGGGGAATTGAACGCAGATGAACGCAGATAAATCCGCTGGTGGGGCAGGAAATGTTATAATCATTAGTGATTAAGAGTTGTCAATTTCCAATTTCCTACAATTTATTTTTGGTAGGGATGATAATCATGGAAAAATAGGGAACTTCTAAAGGGTTAACTGCATCTAAAGGTAATATACGTTGTTGCGTACTTGTAGCGCGTTCAATGTATCTAGCCCGTGAAGCTAGTCCTAATTCGTGGAGAAGATTCCTAATTTTAGGAAAATGACGACCAAGTTTCATAATGGCCGCCGCGTCAGTGGCTAGAAGTTGGTTAGTTAGTATTTCTATTGGTAATGGCGCAGGTAAAACGGTAAGAATATCATTATAATAGGTAAATGGCAAACCTAAAGCCACAGGACAAGCCATAAGTGAGGAAACTCCGGGAACAACTTCTGTTTTGTATTTATCAGCTAATCGAGTAAATAAATACATAAATGAACCGTAAAAAAACGGATCTCCTTCACAGAGAACCACCACGTCTCGACCTGCGGCTAAATGGTCAGCAATGGGTTGAATTTCTTGGTCGTAGATAGATTTGGCATTTTCTGGTTCTAAGGCGCGAGGAAGATGAAATAATACCTCAATCTGATGATTATCCAAATAGGGGGAAACTATCTTTCTGGCGATACTTTCTTTATCTACCGCTGACTGATAAGCGACAACGGGGACAGAACGGAGGATACGTAAGGCTTTTAAGGTAATAAGTTCTGGGTCTCCAGGTCCGACACCAATTCCATAAAGACGACCTCCAGAGTTAGCCATTACTCTTCCTCACTTGCTAAAGCGTTAACAGCAGCCGCAGCGATCGCACTTCCGCCCCGTCTTCCATGTAAAGTTAAGAATGGTACATTGCGGCTATCTGCGGACAATGCGGCTTTTGACTCCACCGCACCCACAAAACCCACGGGAAAACCCAATATTAACGCCGGTTTAGGAACTCCCTCGTCTAGCATTTCCAATAGCCTAAATAGTGCTGTAGGTGCATTTCCAATCACTACTATTGCTCCTTCTATATGAAAGCGCCATAATTCTAAGGCAGATGCTGATCTTGTATTTCTTAATCTTTTAGCCAGTTGTGGTACTTCTGGATCATTTAGGGTACAGATCACCCTATTATTTTTGGGTAGTCTTTTTCTTGTTATCCCTTCGGCTACCATGTGAGAATCGCACAAAATCGGTGCGCCGTCAATTAAGGCTTTTCTTCCGGCTGACACCGCTGTAGAAGAATATCCTAAGTCTTTGATAATATCCGTCATTCCACAGGCATGAATCAAACGAACGGTAATTTTAGCTACATCATCTGGTAATATATGCAGGTTGGACTCGGCGCGAATAATTTCAAAGGATTTACTGTATATTTCGTCAGCATCACGTATATAATCAAACATGGTATTCTAAACTTTTAACTGTTGAATTGGGACTGGATTTACTAAATAATTGGTTTAATTGGGGTTTTTGGCGGTCAATAAAATCCTTAAAGGGTTCGTCTAAACTTAGACGTTGTTGCTGGTACACTTCTAGTATTTGCTGAATGAAAATTGGAACTTTAGCTAAAGTCACATATTCATAGAGCAAATGACCAAGAACATAAATTTGATAACCCGGAAAGTTTCCACTGGCAACACCAAGTAAGGTAATATCAGCTTGAGTATGTTGAGCGCAAGATTTAGGGCAACCACTAAAATGGATATTAACCAAACAATCTAAAATCATAATATCTTCTAGGTATTTTGCCAAGTGCAAGGCATCATCTTTCGTTTCTGTGGCCGCAGCAGCACAACCTCGTTTCCCAGAACAAGCTACTAAACAACTTTTGATGTCCTTTTGTGAACAGTTTAAACCCAAATCGGCAATTTTTTTCTCAACTGCTATGATTTGATTTTGGGGAATGTCCCTTAATATTAAGTTTTGCCAAGGTGTTAACCTGATATTATCATCACTGTATCTTTTCGCTAGATTAGCTAAACCTCTAATTTGATAGCTTTCTAGTCTTCCTAAAGGTAAAACAATACCAATGTAATATAACCCGCTTTGTTTTTGGCTATGTATGCCTATATGATTTTTCTCTCGCAGTGACGCAGAGGCGCAAAGATAAGTTCTTTCACAATTAAATATGTTTGAATCTAATTTTTCTTTGACTTGGTGCAAATATTTTTCGATGGTGATATGATTAATGATTTCTCGTAACCGTGGTTTACAACTGTTTTTAATGTCTATGTGTTTGAGGTAAGTTTCTGCTAATGCTCCTAAAACTGCTATTGTCTCTACCGGTTTAATTAAAATTCCCGTGTCTTTGGCTGGTTCTCTTTTTTCTCCATAACTGAGATACAATCGCCAATGGATATTGCTATTAATTAATTCTGCTGCTAAGATGATATCATTGGGGCGGTCTTTGACCGAAATTTTGCCTCCACCATCAAAACATACACTAAATTTCGCCGATAATTCGGAAAAATGAGAATTTGCTGTGATATATTTTTCCCAGGCTTTAACTAGGGGACTGGTATCTATTAGTTCTTGAGTATCAATACCCGCTGTAGGACTGGTCATAATATTGCGGATATGGTCTACACTAGCATTAGTAGAAGCTAAACCTAGTGCTTGTAATTTTTCCAGAACTTGAATATTTATGCCCTGTTTAATTTCTCTAATTTGGATATTAGCGCGGTTAGTAATATCAATATAGCCCCCACCATAATGATCAGAAATATCCGCTATGGCCTCAAATTGTTGAGAATTAATTATCCCTCCTGGTATTCTCACACGACAGAGAAAACCATCTTGGGCTAATGTATTGTAAAATAAACCTGGACAAGCAGTCAATGGAGATTGCAAAACGTGACTCCTTCTCTGTGTGACGCAGAGACAGAAATTGAATAAATAGCCTAGAATTGGCATTCTGACTTAACAAACTTGAGATTTGATATTTTTAGTCAAATCCAAAATTGCTTTACAGTTGCGGCACAGTCTTGGAATTACACCGAAGTTTCCCAACCCTAAGTTTTAGTATTGTACCACAAGATAGTATTTTATGGTATTGTCAATAAATTGTGTTTCGCGCCAAGTCGTAAAGGAGCAGAGACGCAAAGGTAAGAGTTTAAACCCACATTTCGCAAATTCTTGATATTTTTGGTTTTATTGATTAATTTTATTCATTTCTGGCTGTTTAATTTTTTGATAATAAAGATCAATTGCGGTTTGAATAATTTGTTTGATATCTTGGTTGGTTTGTTGTTGAATGATATTAATCTTATCAAGAATGATTTGATCTAAAGATGTATCAATGTTCATAATTTCTCCTTATACATAGATAGAATAATTATTATACTAATAAAGCGTCCGTCTTCCTCTTGTTCAATCTCTATTTTCAAGTTCATAGCCTGTAACGGTAAGGTAATAAAAGCGATATTTCAACAAAACAAACAAAATATATATTTACCTCACGAATTATGCAAAAATGGTTATCAATTATCGGTATCGGTGAAGATGGTTTAGCAGGGTTAAGTCCTATTGCTGTTTCCTGTTTAAATAAGGCTAAAATCATCTTTGGAGGAGAACGTCATCTTTCCATGTTACCCCCTGACGACCACCGGGAAAAAATTCCCTGGAAGTCACCTTTTCAAACTTCCATAAGCGACATTATCAGTCGTCGTGACCAAGCGGTTTGTATTTTAGCTAGTAGCGACCCTCTATGTTATGGTGTAGGTACAAATATTCTTAAAGAGATTAATATTTCGGAAGTTACAATTATTCCTGCACCTTCGGCTTTTAGTCTAGCTTGTTCTCGACTAGGATGGTCTTTAACGGAGGTGGAAACTTTAAGTTTATGTGGTCGTCCGGTTTCTCTAGTCCAATCTTATATTTATCCCGGTGCAAAATTATTAATTTTGAGTGAGGGAAAACATACTCCCGCTAATGTGGCGGAAATTTTGACAAGTCGCGGTTATGGTCATAGTCAAATTACCGTTTTAGAAAAAATGGGTAATATTAATGAGAGTATTATAACAGATATCGCTACTAATTGGCAAGAAAAAAATATCGCTGCTTTAAATACTATTGCGGTGGAATGTATTGCTGATAAGGGAATAGTTGGTTTATCGAGATTTCCGGGTTTACCTGATAGTGCTTTTCATCATGATGGACAATTGACAAAAAGGGAAGTCCGGGCGGTGACTTTATCGAGTTTAGCACCTTTACCGGGGGAATTGCTGTGGGATGTGGGGGCTGGTTGTGGTTCTATTTCTATAGAGTGGCTGCGAAGTGATAGGAGATGTCGAGCGATCGCTATTGAACAAAATAGCTCTAGAATAAATTATATTGCTGATAATGCGGCTGCTTTGGGAACACCAAATTTACAAATTATTGCGGGTAAAAATACGGAAGTTATAGAAAATTTACCTCCACCCAATGGGATTTTTATTGGTGGTGGTGTGACAGAACCAAAAATCCTAGAAAATTGCTGGAATGCGTTACTTCCTGGGGGAAGAATGGTCGTTAATGTTGTCACATTAGAGGGTGAACTGATTTTATATCAATGGTATGAAAAAGTAGGAGGAAATTTTACCCGCATTGCTATTCAACGCGCTGAACCTATTGGGTCAAGATTTTTGGGTTGGAAAGCAATGTCTCCTGTGACTCAGTGGGTAGGAATCAAAAATTAAAAAAATTCATCTGTATTTATTCATCCGCGTTTATCCGCGTTTATTCGCGTTTATCTGCGTTTAATAATTCTATAATTGTTTCCCATACCGGGTATGGGAAGGAGAAAAAAGCAAGTATTTATTTTTCTTTAGCAGTTAATAAATCCCCTGGAGAAAAAGCACCATTTTCTGTAATAATTGCCGTTATTAAATCCGCAGGTGTGACATCAAAAGCCGGGTTATAAAATTCTACTCCTGGGGGGGTGAGAATAGTTTCACCTATTTGATATATTTCCCCTGGGTGACGTTCTTCAATGGGAATTTGAGTACCATTAGCTATTTGAAAATCTACGGTGGATAAAGGCGCGGCGACAAAGAAAGGAATATGATGGGATTTAGCGACAATAGCTAAACTGTAAGTTCCGATTTTATTAGCAGTGTCACCATTAGCAGCTATTCTATCAGCGCCTACAACTACAGCATCTATTAAACCTTGTTTCATGCAGTGGGCGGCCATATTATCGGTAATTACTGTGACTGGAATCCCTTCTTGTACACATTCCCAAGCGGTGAGTTTTGCCCCTTGCAAGCGAGGACGGGTTTCATCTGCAAATACTCTAGCTAAACGTCCTTGTTTCCAAGCGGAACGGACTACACCTAAAGCTGTACCATATCCTGCTGTAGCTAAAGCACCTGCGTTACAATGGGTGAGGATAATTAGTTTTTCTGGGGTTTGTGGTAATGCGTCTAAACCATAATCACCTATAGCTTGACAAGTTTGTAAGTCTTCGGTATGGATATTTTTAGCTGTTTGTAAAAGAGTTTGCTGAATTTCTGCAACTGTTCCCAAAGTTTCATAAGCCGTTTGCATCATTCTACCAATTGCCCAAAATAAATTTACCGCAGTGGGACGGGTAGAACGCAATAAATTGGCCACTTTCTCTAGTTTAGCTAAAAACTCCTGGCGATCGCTGGTTTCAATTTCTCTAGCCCCTAAATACATTCCATAAGCAGCAGCCACTCCAATTGCTGGCGCACCTCTAACAATCATAGTGGTAATAGCTTCGGCCATATCTTGACTGCGGTGAATTTCCACCACTGTATATTCATTAGGTAAGCGAGTTTGATCAATGAGTGATACTGAATTATGATGCCAAGTAACGGGATAAACCATGTTATCAGTTGTTGGTTGTAGGGGTTTAGTTAGGTGGACATTTAACCATATCTACACAGGTAAAATTTACCTGAGTGGGTTGTAAAGTCTTAATTTTTATCTATTTCGCCGAGGCGGACTTTGTTTGTGTAGCCGCGACTTCCAGTCACCAGGGCTTCTAGAATGTTATGTATTATGCTAGTTGCCTGTCGTCCTCATCTAACAATCCTTAATCATTATTAAACAAATTTATCGCCTATTACCTATTGCCTTGTCTACAAATTAAGTTAAAAAAGAAAGATGAAAATTACCGAAAAAATCAACTATTGGCTGGAAACCCACGCTTGTGCGCCTGCTTATAGCGGTTGGGTGTTAGCGGGAATCTCTATATGTTATTTAGGTGCGGGTATTAATACCATGGCTGGCTGGCTGTATGTTATCAGTGGAGTCAGTTTCGCGCTGTTGGGAATATCAGCTTTTACGCCTGTGCGATCGCTTGTGGGTATAATTGTTAAACGTCATCCTATTGTAGCGGTAACAGCTGGTGATGATCTAAAAATTGAGATCGAAGTTCATAATCACAAACAACAACCAGTAAGTTTATTACAGATCACTGATCTTATTCCTTATGTTTTTCATCAACCAGTAAAGAAAAATAGTATTGAAGTTATTCCAGCACAGGATAGTTACCGCTGGATATATTATCTTCCTACTTTACAGCGGGGGGTTTACCGCTGGCACAGGGTGGAATTAGGGACAGGTGCGCCCTGGGGTTTATTTTGGTGTCGTCGTCAGCGACAATGTGAGGCTATAGCAATAGTTTATCCTACCGTCTTATCCCTCAACAATTGTCCTTTAATTGATGAAATCGGCACAGAGGATAGTCGCTGGGGAGATTCTCGTGGTAAAACATTACAAACTGCTACAGCGGGATTAGTAAGATCCTTGCGTCCTTATCGCCTTGGTGATCCGACCCGGTTAATTCATTGGCGGACTAGCGCCCGTTATGGAGAATTACGAGTGCGGGAATTGGAAGTTATTACTGCTGGACAGGAAATTATTATTGCCATAGATAGTTCCGGCCAATGGGAACAGGAGTTATTTGAACAAGCGGTAATTACTGCTGCTTCTTTGTATTTCTATGCCCAGAAGCAAAAACTGCCAGTGCAACTCTGGACAGCGGCTACAGGTTTAATTAAAGGAGATATCGCAGTTCTAGAAACCTTAGCGGCCACCAACCCCCTGGAAAAAAACAGTATACCACCAGATCATAGTCCCTTAATTTGGCTGACACAAAACGCCTCTACATCCTGCTTACCTTTAGGAAGTCGTTGGATACTCTGGCAAAACTCAATTGTACCAGAAGAAAGTGTCATGAATAGAGAATATTTGGGTATTGTTATCCAAAACGAACAAGAACTACAACCTCAATTACAAAAAGCTCTGAGTTTGTTAGAAAGTGATTTCTCTCACCGACCGTGATGTACAATGCAAAGAAACATGAAAATTTATCAGCAATGACTACACCAACAGTGAATTTAAAATCTAGCGATAAAAGCCTAGAAGCAATGCGCTATTTTTCGGAACAATATGCTAAAAAGACGAGAACATACTTTTGTTCTGAACCTTCCGTTACCGCAGTTGTCATTGAAGGGCTGGCCAAGCACAAAGATGATCTGGGAGCGCCTTTATGTCCCTGTCGCCATTATGAGGATAAAGAGGCCGAAGTTAACGCCGCTTTTTGGAACTGTCCCTGCGTACCCATGCGTGAACGTAAAGAATGTCACTGTATGCTGTTCCTCACCCCTGATAATGATTTTGCAGGTGATAAACAAGAAATATCTATGGAAACTATTAAAGAAGTTCGGGATAGTATGGGATGAATGAAACCATGCCTAATCAGTTTTGGCATAGTATAGAACAGTTCAATGCTGGGGAGTTCTATGCTTGTCATGACATTTTAGAAGCAATCTGGATCGATAGTCTCGAACCAGATAAGACTTTTTATCAAGGTATTCTCCAAATCGCTGTAGGACTCTATCATCTAAGTAATTGTAACCAACGGGGGGCAATGATTCTTTTAGGAGAAGGTAGTAACCGTCTCAGACGTTATTTACCTAGCTACGGCGGTATTAATGTGCAAAAATTATTTACCCAAAGTGTAGATTTATTGATGATACTACAACAGCAAAATCTAGAATCGGTAAATACTGAGTTGCTAGAAAATCAAATTTGGATTTTACCTCGTATTTCTCTAAGTCATGATTAGTATAACTCAATTCTTTAATCATTTCCTGTAGGGTGCGTCTTCAATAATTCGGTAATTGTAATAATTAACAAAATTTTGGCATTTGACGCACCTAAAATATATCATTTGCGGTCAATTAATGTCTAAACCATGACTTACATAAGTATGATTTAATAGTTTTTTGTAAGTACATAGATACAGCAATTTCCGATGTTATGAGGTACAAATATTAATGATGAAAATCTTGTGGTGCGGGCATCTTGCTCGCTAAAATTGTACCTCATTTAGATAAAATTCACTGTATGTAAAAATCAATAACCTAGTAACAATTAACTAACAAATTATTGCCAGTTTTGATCAGACATTTTCCAAGGGAAACTAAAATTTAAAACCACCGTCCGTTTTTGCTGTAACAATCATATTTTATTTGATTTTTATTTCTGTGTTCCCTATTCCCTATCTATTCCCTATTGCCTGACTTTTATGATACCTTCTTATCAATTGCTAAAATCACAGATAAGCCGCTTAGGATGGGCTGTATTGCTGCCAATTTCCTTTGTGCTTACAGTAACATTGTCTACCCAAATTAGACCTGTTATAGCCCAACCTGGAGGCAATCGTCCTTTGACTATTCGCTCTGATGTGCAAGAATATGATGCGAAAACCCAAGTAATTACTGCCCGTGGTAATGTGCAAATGCTGTATCCGGCTCGTCAAATTCAGGCCACTTCCGCTCAAGCACAATATTTTAGTAAGGAAAGACGGATTGATTTCAGTGGTAATGTTTACATTTTACAACAGGGTACTAATAGTATTCGTGCGGAAAAAGTCACCTATTTAATTGATGAAGGTAAATTTATTGCTTTACCCCAGTCTAATCGTCAGGTAGAATCAATCTACATGATAGAGGAATCTTCAACTAGACAAACTAATAAACCAGCCCCGAAAACACCATCCCTAAAACGTTCTAATTAGCATTTACTACCAGGGAAAAGCCTAAGCGTGAAAATTGTTTTAGAAAATATCGAAAAATCCTACGGTAAACGATTAATTGTTAATCATGTTAGCCTTTCTGTTAACCAAGGAGAAGTTGTCGGTTTGCTCGGTCCTAATGGTGCTGGAAAAACAACAACATTTTATATTGCTACAGGTTTAGAAAAACCTCATCATGGTAAAGTGTGGTTAGATAATTTTGATATTACTAATTATCCCATGCACAAAAGGGCTAGATTAGGTATTGGCTATTTAGCTCAAGAACCAAGTGTATTTCGTCATCTTTCAGTACAAGAAAATATTCTGCTAGTATTTGAACAAACTCAAGTTCCTAGAAGAGAATGGGGAAAAAGATTACATATTTTATTGCGGGAGTTTCGATTAGAAAAAGTGGCTGGTAGTAAAGGTATTCAACTTTCTGGAGGTGAACGACGACGTGCTGAATTAGCTAGAGCTTTGGCCGCAGGTAAAGATGGACCAAAATTCCTCTTTTTAGATGAACCTTTTGCGGGAGTTGACCCCATTGCTGTCTCTGAAATTCAGGAAATTGTGGGTCAATTACGCGAGCGTGGTATGGGTGTATTAATCACAGATCATAATGTCCGTGAAACACTGTCTATTACAAACCGTGCTTATATTATGCGCGAGGGACAAATTCTCGCTTTTGGTCATGCTGATGAACTCTATAATAATCCTTTAGTGCGACAATACTATTTAGGTGATAATTTCTCTGTTTGATTTCTATGGCTTTTCTATATTTCAAATTGAACGCAGATAAACGCAGATAAACGCAGATCAATCTGTGCTTTGGTAGTGTAGGAAATAATTTACAGCGAATTTGCTGGTAAATGAACCACAGTTTTTGTTTCGCGCAAAGGAAGAAAGTAATCAAAGTCTGGTTTAAGTCGCCGAAAACTGCTGTAAATTAAAATATATTAAAATCTTTAACTTTGCTTGTTTGCTCCTTGACATTTTTGCGCGAAATATAATCATGACTTCTCAAGAATTTAAACCATTATCTCATTTCATCTCCCTATTTTCTTTTTCTATTATGGATCGCTATTTGGCGCTCCAATTACTACCACCATTTTTATTTGGTGTCGGTGCATTTACTTCTGTAGTTCTAGCAATTGATAGTTTATTTGAATTATTAAGAAAAGTTGTAGAGTCTGGTTTACCTCTTCATGTCGCTTTAGAAGTTTTCTTGTTAAAGCTACCTTATGTGATGGTTTATTCTTTTCCTATGTCCACTTTGTTGGCTACTTTAATGACTTATAGTCGTCTTTCTAGTGAAAGTGAATTAATTGCATTACGTGGCTGTGGTGTTAGTGTTTATCGGATGGTTTTAACTGCTGTAGTGTTAAGTTTTGCAGTTACGATCATGACTTATATATTTAATGAACAAATTGCTCCAGCCGCAAATTATCGAGCTACTGTTACTCTAGAAGCAGCACTGAAATCAGATCAACCTTCTTTTAAACAACAAAATATTTATTATCCTGAATATCGAGAAATTAATGAACCAAATGGCAGCAAAAATAAAATACTTTCTCGCTTATTTTATGCTGATCAATTTGATGGTAAACAAATGAAGGGTTTAACAATTATAGACCGTTCTCGCGGCGGAGTTAATCAAATTGTTATTTCTGAATCAGCTAAATGGAACGGTAAAAAACAAGTTTGGGATTTTTATAATGGGACTATTTATTTAATAGCGACTGATCAATCATATCGGAATATTTTACGATTTGAACATCAGCAATTACAACTACCTCGCACACCTTTAACTTTGGCAGAAAATAGCCGAGATTATGGGGAAATGAATATTTCCCAAGCTTTAGAACAATTAGAAATCGAACGTTTGGGTGGTAATGATCAAAAAATTCGCAAGTTACAAGTGCGAATTCAACAAAAAATCGCTTTTCCCTTTGTTTGTGTGGTTTTCGGTTTAGTTGGCTCAGTTATGGGCAGTATACCTCAACGTACTGGTAGAGGAACAAGTTTTGGTATTAGTGTCATTGTCATTTTCAGTTATTACTTACTATTATCTGTTTCCGGTGCTTTAGCACAGGCTGGTATTCTTGCCCCTGTCATCGGTGCATGGTTACCAAATTTATTTGGATTAGGTACAGGCTTATTTCTACTAGTGCGTGTAGCTCGGAGATAAATGTTGATGATGAAATTAATGATTAAGAAATATTAACTTAATTAATAACTTTTGCTAAATTTATTTGACATATCAGTTTAACTTACTAAATACTTTGAATATAGGGCTGCTTGCAGATGATCCCGGTTATTTGGTTACTAAACATAAAAATCCCTAATTTGATGGAATTTTAACTATGGAAGCTTTATTTTGCCTATCACCCCGCTATCGTTTAGATGATGAATCACCTTGGTTAGAAGGAATTGATCCTAGTCGTCATTATTGGATTGCGGTGAATGGAGATAAAAAAGCAACAGTGGCCATCCCCGGACTCTTAGTATCTTCTATAACTGAATTTAAACAGGTTATCCGTCAGTTCCGCTCTCTCCAACCCGGTGAAATGATGAGTTTGACGAGAATTTCTAGCGTTTCTATCATTCACTGTATTTCTCCTAACTGTTATGGTCTAGAATCAAAAATTAATGATGCTGCTGTATGGCATCTTTTTGATCAGGAAACCTTAGATAGCTTGTTAATGACAGCACATCCAGATTGGCAGTGTTCACCGTCTGATATCGAACTAGGTAGAAAATTGCTGTTCCGTTCTTTAGCTCAAGCTACTGCTGCTAAAAGCTAAACTAGATCGAGTGTGTATTCTTTATCGGGTGGCCGTAAGCACAGCAAATCTTGGGGTGAGGCTAAAAGCTTGATTTTAGCTTCAATGATTTGTTTATTTTGGTTGAGAATGAATAACCACAGGACATTGACACCACACCAAGACGTTTCCGCTTTACCTGTCACCTGAATTTGAGTATGGTCATCTGGTAAATTTTCACTTATTCCTTGTTGCGGGTAGGCTTTGATATCTTGTGCTTCTTTGTCAAGATAAGTAGCGATCGCATCTTGTCCAATTATAGCAGATTCAAATGGTGGATACATAATACCATCTTCGGCAAATAAAGCGGCAGTTTGTGTAAATTCCCCGGCATTTAAAGTAGTAAAGTAATTTAAAATTGTTGGTTCTGTGACTCCTGAAATCTCAAGTCCTCTTGGTGGTGAGAATTTAGCAACGGTCATATATTTACCTGTATTAATTTAGATTAGAAATAAACCACAAAGGCGCGAAGGACGCGAAGGAAGAAATACAAGATTAAAAAAAATGGGTTTAGCCTAACAAAAAAGTGATATTACGCAACTGACTATTTATGGATATTATTATGACAGTTGCGTAACTTCTAAAATGGACAAATATTGAGGCTATGAGGATATAGAAATTTTTAAATCCCTTCAGAGGAATTTAAAATCCAAAATCCAAAATCTAAAATCCAAAATCTAATCAGCTAGGGGGTCTACACCCATATCTGAGACTACTTTTCGCAAAACAGTAATTTGTTGACCAAAATCTAATTCTTTTAAAGTTTCTAAAACTTGTGAACCGTCGCGGGACAGTTGATAACCTGCTGGTACGGGAATAACAAAGCCTTTCACCATTAATTCTGATAATTCGTACCAGAAAGCCAACTTGGTGTTGACGCTGAGAATACCATAGGCGCGGGAAATGGGGGTATTTCTTTGAGCAGCTAAGTCGCGCATGACTTCTAACTGCTCTGGGTGAGACATTTGTTTAATTTGATTTAAAAGACCTTCTGCCAATTGCAAACGTGCTGCGCCTGTAGCTGCTGGTGTAATAGAGCGACCCATTTCTGTATAGGCATACCAAAGCACTGCTAATTGGTCATCTATGCTGAGGGCTTTGAATACAGCAATAGTCGCGGGGATAGCGTCGGTAGTTTGATAGTTAAAAGTTCCAGAAAATCTGGTTGAAGCTGAATCAGAAGTGAATGTCATAATTTCTCCAAGGTCTATGAATTAAGTCAGGAGGTTAATCACTCTGGGTTGCTTGACCTCTTCCATCCCATATTGCATTATTTCTTAACAAATTGCAAATAAAATTTACATATATGTGTAATCAGGAATAGTAAACTAGGGGATCATAGCCTGGCCTGATGATATACTGATCATCCCCTTTGTCTTTGCTAAATTTCCCATAAGAAAAATGAATGAATGTACATCAATTAACAGCATAGTGGTCAAAGCAAAGGCCAAAGAGTTGGGATTTCATGAGGTGGGAATTGCTGCTGTGGCTGATTTAGAAGCGACAGAAATACAAAAATTGAGAGATTGGCTAAAAATGGGTTATCACGCTGATATGGAATGGATGAAAAATCCCCGGCGTGAGCATATTAGTTTAGTTATGCCGGAAGTGCGATCGCTTGTATCTGTAGCATTGAATTATTATACTCCCTATGCACGTCCCCAGGGGGATGAATATGGGAAAATTTCTCGCTATGGCTGGGGTCGGGATTATCATAGGGTCATGCACAAAAAGCTGAAGGAATTGGCCAGTTGGCTAGAATCTCTGGGTACGGATATAAAAGCGCGTTATTATGCAGATACAGGACCAATCCAAGATAAACTTTGGGCGCAAAAAGCTGGGATTGGTTGGATTGCTAAAAATGGTAATGTTATTACCAGGAAATATGGTTCTTGGGTGTTTTTAGGAGAAGTATTAACTAACTTAGAGTTAGAAACAAATCAACCGAGTACGCAACATTGCGGAACTTGTACTCGTTGTTTACAAGCTTGTCCCACAGGTGCAATTACTGAACCCTTTGTAGTAGATGCTAATCGCTGCATTGCCTATCATACCATAGAGAATCGGCAGCAAGAGCTACCAGCAGACATTAAACCTCATTTACAAGGATGGGTAGCAGGTTGTGATATTTGTCAAGATGTTTGTCCTTGGAATCAGCGGTTTGCTCAAGTGACTGATGTAACTGATTTTCATCCCTATCCTGAAAATTTGCAACCCAAGCTGGTAGAATTGGCACAAATATCAGATGAGGAGTGGGATCAAAGATTCACAGCATCAGCTTTGCGACGCATTAAACCAGAAATGTTACGACGTAATGCTCGTGCTAATCTTGAGGTATCCAGGCATAATCATGACCCAGAAAGTAATAATTTTTGATTTTGATGGGACGATTGCTGATACAGTAGATGCTCTTGTAACTATTGCTAATCGTTTAGCTAGGGAATTTGGGTATATTCCGATCAATTCCCAAGAATTAGCACTATTGAGAAACTTACCAGCCAGAGAGATTATTAAATATTCTGGTGTTTCGCTATTCAAAATCCCTTTTCTTGTCAAAAAAGTCAAAGGAGAATTAAAGCATAAAATCCACGAATTGCAACTTATTAATGGAATTAAAGCCGCATTAGTAGAACTTCATGATCAAGGTTATCACCTGGGAATTATCACTTCTAACTCTCAAGAAAATGTGCAGGAATTTCTCAATTGCCATAAATTAGATCACTTATTTGACTTTATTTATTCAGGAGTAACTATTTTTGGCAAAACCACAATTATTAATAATGTCTTGCGTCAAAAGCAGTTTAAACCAGAGTCCGTGATTTATGTAGGAGATGAAACTAGAGATGTGGAATCTGCTAAAAAGGCGAATATCAAGGTAATTGCGGTCAGTTGGGGGTTTAATTCTTTTGAAGCACTAGGTAAACAAAACCCAGATTTTTTAATTCATGATCCTAGTGAATTAGTGAGTGTGATTAAAAATTGGGCTTTGAACAAGTAAGGAATTTTTCTGGACTGGTGCTATAGACGCGCAGAATAAGAGTTGGAGAAGATTTTTACTGTAGAGATGTTAGCAGTAACATCTCTATTTTTTTGTCTATTCTTCTAAATCAATTTCTTCTTCCTCTTCAATGTCATGGGGTTGGGTGACAGAATTGGCAGAAACTACTGCACCTTTATCTAGTTTTTCCAGAACTTGTTCTTTAACTTTGGCTACAAAGTCTGGTTTTTCTTCTAGGTATTTAATGGCGTTATCCCTACCTTGGGAAATGTTTTCACCATTGTAGCTATACCAAGCGCCTTTACGCAAAAGAACTCCAGTTTCTTCAGCGATGTCTACTAAACAACCCAGAGTAGAAATTCCTTTACCAAAGATAATATCAAATTCGGCAATTCTGAAAGGTGGTGCAACTTTATTTTTAGCTACTTTCACTTTTACACGGTTGCCAAATTCATCCGTACCTTTTTTCAAGGTTTGAATTCTGCGAATATCCAAGCGTACAGAAGCGTAAAATTTCAGTGCATTACCACCCGTTGTGGTTTCTGGAGTTCCATAGGTGACACCGATTTTTTGCCGTAACTGGTTGATGAAAATAACAGTGCATCCAGATTTACCAATATTACCCGTTATTTTACGTAAGGCCTGGCTCATTAAGCGAGCTTGTAAACCCACGTGAATATCACCCATATCTCCCTCAATTTCAGCCCGGGGGACTAGAGCGGCTACGGAGTCAATAATCACAATATCAACCGCCGCAGAACGCACAAGTTGATCAACTATTTCTAATGCTGATTCACCAGTATCTGGTTGGGAAACAAGCAAGTTTTCAATATCTACACCCAATGCAGCGGCGTAAGTGGGATCTAGGGCGTGTTCAGCGTCCACAAATGCCGCAATACCCCCATTTCTCTGGACTTCTGCCAAAGCATGGAGAGCAACGGTAGTTTTACCAGAACTTTCTGGTCCATAGATCTCAATTATCCGTCCTTTGGGGAGACCTCCTCCCAAGGCTAAGTCTAGGGTCAGCGCACCAGTAGATATTGTTTCTACCTTCATGCGAGTAGCATCACCTAAGCGCATGATTGCTCCTTTACCGAAGCTACGCTCAATTTGTCCAAGTACGATATTTAACGCTTTTTGCTTGCCAGTTTCCGTATTAGCTGCCATTCTTACCTCTAAAGTATAGGATTTTTCAAAATTGCTGGGACGGGAGTTTTAATAGAACGAATATACTATCTTAACCGCAAAGTGTGCCAATAGGAACGTCAATGAAATTGTTTGGCTAAAATTTTCACGCGATCGCTACAAAATTATAGCATTCTGGATTTGAGATTTGGGATTTGGGTTAATTAACATTCATGTATTTACTTATGGAACGAGTTATCAAAGGTGGTAGCGGCTGGCGTTTAGGTTGGGACTTGGATGCAGTAGAATTTAAGGGATTAGTTGGTACGGAAGATTGGGCGATTGAATTAACAGAAGCGGAACTAAATGAATTTTGTCGTCTATTGAGTCAACTTGCAAATACTATGAAGCATCTAGCTACAGAACTGATGGAGGAAGAAAAAATTACCTGTGAGGCAGAAAGTGATTTATTATGGATGGAGGTAGAAGGTTATCCCCAGTCCTACAGTCTTCGCTTGATATTGAACACAGGACGGGGTGCAGAAGGTAAATGGGAGGCTGCTGCGGTTTCTGGTTTATTGCAAGCAATAGGAACGCTAAAAGTTTTTTGAAAAACCCCTTGCCACTTTCCTGAACCTTGTGATATTCTAGTCAGAGTGACTTAATTAGTTTTTAGATCCTTAAATTTGGTATGATCCCCACTCCAAAAGTCTAAAAATTTTCAGTTCATAGTCACGGGGCGTAGCGCAGCTTGGTAGCGCGCCACTTTGGGGTAGTGGAGGTCGTGGGTTCGAATCCCGCCGCTCCGATTTGTTTTATTTATAGAATTGCTAATCATCCTCTTATTTATGATATTTTTATTTTTTAATAAAAATTTTTATGGTAGTTTTTGACAGAAATAGTGATAAAATAGTTCACTGAGTTTTCTGTCCTTGTTGACAGTTGCTTTTACCTATGAGCAGTTAGCAGTAAAACCTTTGATTCTGCAAGGTTTTTTGGTTTCAACTTGTATCTTCTTGTTGCTATATTTGCAACTTATTGACATAATTTACAAGTTTAAATGTACTGAGAAGATGTTTTAAGAGTATTGGGCGAATCCATAAGCATTTGCCACAATTAGGGTAAACGCTAGTACACAGGCTAACTGCAAATGCATGGACTAACAAAAAAGTTATAATTGTAACTTGTATATAAGCGGTTTCATGCTGCTAAAAATTGTATTAACTTGCAAAAATATTTATTTTGCTGGGAATTAATGATTCTATAAAACCAAAATAAATGAATTTTGATCATCCTCGCTCCAGCTATGAAAGAATTGCAACTTGATTTTAACCATCAAGCCATATATAACACCAGTGAAAATGGCTATCTTAAATTCCAACTCAATCAACAAACGGGTGCTATTTTATCCATTGCTCATACTCAAGAAGCAATTATAGTACCCATGACATCAGTGACAGCTATTCCGAATATGCCTGCTTGTATATTAGGATTAATGAATTGGCGTAGTCATATAATTTGGGTAGTTGATTTACCGAAAATGTTAAATTTAGAATACCTTGATCATCAATTACATCAATATAATATCATTGTCATTCAAATAGAAGCAATGATTTTAGGTTTAGTTGTGCAAGAAATTCAAGGAACAACAAAGTTTATAGCTGATGATATTCGTTCTCCTGTAGGACAAGTAGCATCTAGTTTAGTGCCTTATTTATGTGGTTGTGTAGTAGAAAAAGAAGAAATATTATTAGTATTGGATGCTGCAAATATTTTAGAGTCGGCTATTTTCTGTGTTGATTAGTAATCCCTAGAAAATCAAGATAAAATGTTTTCCTTTTATATATTTATTGTGAGGATAGTATGTTGAAAAAAAATGAAATCAGAAAAAGCAGTGATTCTCAAAATCAAGCATCTTTAATTTCTTCAGAGAAATTTATTGATATTCAGGGAGAAAATTCTAGTTACGCACCGAACTTGGATCATAGATGGAAATTGCAATATTTACACCAACTTAGATTGCAGATAAAACCCATTATTTTATCCATAGCTATTGGGACTTTACCGATATTAGGAATTGGGGCGATAGCTTATGGTTTTGGTAGTAAGTTGATTACTAAACAAATTATTATATCCCAAGAAACTAAGGCAATTAGTTTAAGTGATCAAGTTAATAGTTTCATGGCCAAACGCTATGAAGATATTCAGGTATTATC
This sequence comes from Dolichospermum sp., assembly GCA_046070105.1. Classification (GTDB taxonomy): domain Bacteria; phylum Cyanobacteriota; class Cyanobacteriia; order Cyanobacteriales; family Nostocaceae; genus Dolichospermum. Next base: position 7,944 of record JBJUHT010000158.1, on the reverse strand, counting down.
TAATATAAAACTATTGAATAATGCTAGTAACAAGAAAACAGATAAATCCAACAAGAAAGACAAAAATGATGTCAATAGAATGAATATAAAAACCCAAGAAACCTTAGATAGCTTGAGAAGAACTGGCCGGGTTTATGATAGTGTGGCTGTATTTGATCTCCATGGAAAAGTGATTATGAAATCAGGGGGAGAATCCTTAGAATCAGAAAAGAATCTAGCCTATTTCCAAGATGTAATTAAACAAGATATACCCATTATTAGTCAACCAGAAATAGTTAAAAATGTAGGGGAGGTGATTTATGTAGCTGCACCTATTAAAGATAGAGTCAACGGTAATAGTATTGGTATAGTCAGAACCCGTACACCCGTAAAATTTTTAGATAAATTAGTGAAAAGTGATGATATTCAGGAATATTATCTTTTAGATGAAAAGGGGAGAATTTTGATTAGTTCCTATCAAAATTTATTTGGTCAAAATATTAGGGATATCAACCCTAGTTTAGAGCAGATTTTAAGTGCTAAAGATATTGAGACATTGACAGAGATATCCGAAAATAATCAAAATCAGCAACTAATTACTTATGTATCCTTGAGAAAATTAGCAGGTTCAGCGGATAGAAATTGGTGGTTAATTGTTGGGAAAGATAAAGAGATTGCCCTCAAGCCAGAAAAAGAATTTTCACTATTAATTGCTAACACAGTTTTAGTAATTGGGTTAGTGATGACATTATTTGTAGGTTGGTTACTGCGGGGGAATATAGAGATTCAGAAATTAAAAACAAATAGTAAATTAAACAATGATCAAGATACTAGAGAAAGACGAGATTTACCAAATAATTTTGAGTATATTGTAAATCAAATTCAACAATCTGTTAATGAAATCAATGTATCTATTCAAAAATTAACGACAGAAGCAGTCAAAGAATCGGAACAAAATAACCACAGCTTAGAAACCATTGATAATATGACCATTGCCATAGTATCCATAGCCAACATAGCCAGGCAGGCTGTGACAATTATTAACGACTCTAACCATGCAGCAACGGCAACTGAAGGAGCAATGGATTCAACATTGCAAAACATTTTTTTAGTCCAAGAAACAGTTGTGGAAATAGTTAAAAAAGTGAAACGTTTAGGGGAATCTTCTCAACAGATTTCTCGTGCAGTTTCTGCAATTAATCAAATTGCTATGCAAACGAATTTATTAGCAATTAATGCTGGAATTGAGGCTGCAAGAGCCGGGGAAGAGGGTCAAGGCTTTGCCGTAGTAGCGGAGGAAGTAGGAGAATTAGCAGCTAGAATTGCAACTGCAACCCAAGAGACCGAGGAAATAATTGCTAAAATTCAACGAGAAACTGGTGAAATAATACAAGGGATGACAATGGGAACTAATCAAGTGATTGAAAGTAGCGATATGATCAAAAATGCCAAAGAAAGTTTAAAACAAATTGTCAATGTTTCTGGGCAAATAGATACCTTTGTGCAGTCAATTTTAACTGCTACTACATCCCAAATACAAACATCAGAAATTGTTAGTCAAACCCTGAGAGATATTACCAATATCTCAACATTTAACCGTGATAATTACCGTCAAATTTCTCAATCTTTACAAAAAGCAGTAGATATTTCGCAGCAGTTAAAGGAGACTGTTGAGACATTTACAGTTAATTAACATCCTGATGTTAACGTTCATAAATAATGACTACAGGAATAATAACTAATGACTAAAGATAAAGAATTAGAAATCCAGATGCAATTTTTAGAAGAAGCAACAGATTATTTGAATATTTTAGAAGGGATATTGTTGGGAATTGACAGCAGTAAACCCATGGAATTAGAAAAAATTAATGCTGCAATGCGAGCTGCTCATTCTATTAAAGGTGGGGCGGCCATGATGGGATTTAGTGTATTAAGTGATTTAGCTCATCGTTTAGAAGATGCTTTTAAAGTTTTAAAAACTCAGAAAAATTCTCTAGAAATTGATACTAATTTACAAAGTTTATTACTATCTGGTGTTGACTGGTTACGACAAATTGTTGAATTACTTTCCAGGAGTAACGATTTAGATCATGATCAGATCAGAGAATTTTGTTATCCAATTTTTGATCAACTTTATGAGCGTTTAGGTGATCCTACTTCAGAGAATCTTACAACATTAATATCATCAGAAATATCATCAACAGATAATCAACTTATTCCGTTATTATTTGAAACTGAAGTTGCAGAATATTTAAAAATTCTAGAATCTCGCTTAAAAAGTAATAATAAAGCAGAATTAAGATCTGAATTACTGATCATGGCTACTGAGTTAAGTAGTTTAGGAGAAATGCTGCAATTAAAAGCATTTACCCAACTATGTAAATCAGTGATTAATTATTTAGAAATCTATCCTGAACGCTGGTTAGAAATTGCTAATTTAGCCTTAGAATCATGGAGAAAGTCTCAATATTTAGTCTTAAATAATCAAGGAAATGATTTACCAATAAAAATTGACTTATGTGAGTTTATTACTGAGCAAGTTAATGGTGATCAAAACCTATTATCAAATTCTGAATATAATTTAGTAAATCAATCAAAAACTGTTAGTTATGATTGGCAATTATGGCCAGATATAGAATTACCTCCAGAAATTAACGCCGTGGAATTTGCTGATTTTGATAGGGTTGCGGTTGCAAAAGATCCACTTTTAGATATAGATGATAAATTTAATGAGCCGCGCAAAAGTGATGTTAATTCACCTCATAGAGAACGCGAAAATCATGAAAATACAGTAAGAATTTATGGAAAACATTTAGAAAAAATTTATGACTTATTTGGAGAAATTATTATTCAAAAAAATGGTTTGAATGTGCAAATGGAGAGATTACGTAAATTAGTGCGTAGTCTCAATCAGCGAGTGCAAATTCTTGATCAAGAAAATCAAGAACTGCGGACAGCTTATGGAAAAATTATTAATCATAATCATCTAACAAATCATCATAATCAAGACCTAGAAAATAACTTTTTAGAACAAAATTCTTATCATAAATTAGATGTATTATCTCAGGATGTTATGGAAACTATTGTCCAAGTTGCAGAAGTGACAAGTGATATTCAATTAAGTGTTGATGATACAGACCAAATAGCGAGGAAACTGAATAAAACTTCTAAACAATTACAAAGACAATTAACCCAGATGAGGATGCGTCCCTTCTCAGATTTAGTCGAGCGTTTTCCTAGAGCAATTAGAGATCTAAATGTGGAGTATGGAAAAAATGTGCAGTTGAAAATTGCAGGTGGTAATACTTTAATTGAAAGGAGTATTTTGGAAGCATTAAATGAGCCTTTAATGCACTTATTACGTAATGCTTTTGATCACGGAATTGAAGATCCTGTTACCCGGCAAATTCAAGGAAAACCTGAACAAGGGTTGATTGAAATCAAGGCATTTTACCATAGTAATCGGACGATGATTACTATCCGTGATGATGGTCAAGGTATTTCTTTAGACAAAATTCGTCATCGCGCTTCAAAAATGGGTTTAGATGATTCCTTATTAGCCAGTGCGAGTCATGAAGAACTACTGTCATTAATTTTTGAACCAGGGTTTAGTACCTCAGAACAGGTAACAACTTTATCTGGTCGGGGGGTGGGAATGGATGTAGTACGTAATAACCTCAGATTAGCGAGAGGAGATGTAAATGTTGATACTCAAATAGGATTGGGGACGACAGTGACTTTATCAGTACCATTTACCTTATCCGTAGCACGAATCTTATTAGTAGAGAGCAATGGATTATTGTTAGCATTTTATACAGATGTTATAGAGGAAATTTTCTTACTAGAAAATCAGGAAATCTTGATGCAGGATGGTAAAGATTTGATTAAATGGCAAGATACGCAATTACCATTACTGCGTTTAAATAGTTACTTTGACTTTAATTGCCCCCGCTCCCATAATCTAGAGTTAGAAACTCCGCCCATAATTAATGCTACAAGTGTCTTAATAGTCAAACATGACCATCAACAGATTGCGGTGCAGGTAGAACGCTGCTGGGGTGAACAGGAAGTAGCTATTCGTCAAGTAGAAGGTAATATTCCCCTACCGAGTGGTTTTAATAACTGTACAATTCTGGGTGATGGTCGGGTAGTTCCCCTAGTTAATACCAATGATTTAGTATTATGGATTACTAATTGTGAAACTCCCTATTTGAATCGTAAGTTACCGACAACAAGATTACAAACTGCTTTCTTAAAACCCTCAAAAGTAACAATTACAACTAAATCTCCTCGTCAAAAAGGGAAAATTTTGATTGTGGATGACTCCATTAATGTGCGTCGCTACTTAGCCCTCACCCTAGAAAAAGGTGGGTATCAAGTAGAACAAGGAAAGGATGGTCAAGATGGCTTAGAAAAGCTAGAAAATGGCTTAGAAGTCCAAGGAATAATTTGTGACATTGAAATGCCCAGAATGGATGGTTATAGCTTTTTAGAGCGAATTAATGCCAATGCAGAATTGAGAGATATTCCAGTAATTATGCTGACATCTCGTAGTAGTAATAAACACCGTCAATTAGCAATAAAATTAGGGGCAAAAGCCTATTTTTCTAAACCTTATAATGAGCAAGAACTATTACAGACATTAGCGGAGATAATTTTCCAGACAGCAGAAACAAAGTCATCAAATTAGGTCAAAAATCAAAAAATCAAAAAATCAAAAATCGCAATTATAGAGCAATAAAACTTAGTTAAGCATTTTTCTTCTCTCTGTGTTCTCTGTGCCTCTGTGGTTCGATAAAAAAAGGCTTTAGAGTACTAGAAATGATCAGTTGTACTGAATTTAATTTGTATAATTATAGCCGACAGGACTGGTAATGATCTAGCCTAAGTATACCTGCACCAGAAGATTTAGCCATACATTGTACAATCTAGCCGCGTAACAGCTTAAAAAAACACGACAGCGATGCCTACTAGCAAGGCATCGCGGATTTTAGATTTGCGATTCATCCGTAATCTAAAATCTAAAATCCAACAGGGGATTTAATGGTTTACCGCTGCTGCTTCCCGTGCTGCTGCTGCTTGATCTGGGTGAATATTCAAGCGTGTGAGGTTAATTCGACCCTTATTGTCAATTTCTCGCACTTTGACAATCACCTCATCACCAACAGCGACCTCATCTTCAACTTTACCAACACGGTAGTCAGCGAGTTGAGAAATGTGAATCATGCCTTCTTTTCCGGGCAAAAATTCCACAAAAGCACCAATAGGTATAATCCGGGTAACACGACCGATATAAACATCACCTTCATGGAGTTTACGAGTCATGCCTTGAACAATGTTCCGCGCTTTCTTAGCCCTATTTTCATCAACTGCGGAAATAGTGACAGTACCATCATCTTGGATATCAATTTTTGCACCAGTTTCTTCAGTGATGCCCTTAATAGTTTTACCACCAGGTCCAATGACTAGACCAATCATGTCAGGATCGATCTTAATTGTCAACAGGCGGGGAGCATAGGGTGAAGTTTCTTCTCTGGGGGTGTCAATAGTCTGGAGCATTTTTTCCAGAATGTGCAACCGCGCTGGCCTGGCTTGGTGGACAGCGTCGGCGATGACTTCTAAAGACAACCCGGATATTTTCATATCCATTTGCAAAGCGGTAATACCAGTATCAGTACCGGCAACTTTGAAATCCATATCACCTAAAAAGTCTTCAATACCCTGGATATCGGTAAGGATTCGCACTTCGTTCCCTTCCTTAATCAAGCCCATAGCTGCACCACTGACGGGTTTAGTAATTGGTACACCGGCATCCATGAGGGATAAACTAGAACCGCAAACTGAACCCATGGAAGTAGAACCGTTGGAAGAAAGCACCTCTGAAACTACGCGAATTACGTAAGGGAATTTATCTTTAGGTGGTAATACAGGCAACAATGCTCTTTCCGCCAATGCACCATGTCCGATTTCTCTTCTACCAGGGGCGCGTAAGGGTTTAGTTTCGCCAACGGAGAAAGGTGGGAAGTTATAGTGATGCAGATAACGTTTAGCTTGGTCTAGTTGCAAGTCATCGCTAAGATTTTGAGCGTCTCCAGGAGTACCAAGGGTACACATTGATAATACCTGAGTCAGTCCCCGGTTAAATAAACCACTGCCATGTACTCGTTTGGGTATTATACCAACTCGACAAGATATAGGACGGACTTCATCAAGTTTACGCCCATCAACGCGCACATTATCTTCGATAATTTGACGGCGCATGAAGTATTTGGTAATGCTTTTAAAAGTATTACCAAGGGCGTTGGAGTCTGCTGTGGCGGCGATGCGAATGGGGTCTTCTTCTGATAAAGCTTTGATTTCATCAGATATACTATCCTTAACTGCATCTAAGGCAATATCACGATCAGTTTTAGTTAACTCAAATTGCGCTAATATTTTCTTAATCTCTTGATTAGCGCGATCGCGGATATAATTTTCTAAGGTCTGATCTGGTTCGGGCGGTGCTTCTTGCACAAGTTTTAAACCCAATTCATCCAGCAAATCTAACTGGGCTTGAATTAAATCCCGTACAGCTTCATAACCAAAATCAATCGCTTCAATAATATCTCGTTCTGGCAATTGATTTGCACCGGCTTCCACCATGATCACCCCATCTGGTGAACCGGCGACGACTAAATCCAAATCTCCCGCTTCAATTTCTGCGTAAGTTGGGTTAATAATAAAATCATCGCCCACTAAACCTACTCGCACAGCGGCCATTGGTCCATTAAAGGGAATTTGGGCAATGAGAGTAGCAATTGAAGCACCTGTTACTGCTAAGACATCGGGAGGGACCTGTTCATCCATAGACATAGTTAAGGCCACAACTTGCAAATCATCCCGTAACCAGGAAGGGAATAAAGGACGCAGCGGGCGGTCAATCAGACGACTGGTAAGAATGGCCTTTTCCGGTGGACGACCTTCCCGGCGCATAATTCCTCCGGGGATTCTTCCTGCCGCATACAGTCTTTCTTCATAATCTACCGTCAGTGGCAAAAAATCAACACCTTCCCTGGCTGCTGACCTTGTGGCTGTCACTAAAACAGTTGTATCCCCTGATTGTATCAAAACCGACCCACCTGCTTGGGGGGCTAGTAGGCCAACCGTCAGTCGAATATCCCGTCCATCAAAGGATATTGACTTTTCAAATTCTGCCATTCAGTTTTTTTTCCTTCTCTTACGCGTTTCTCACTCTGTGGCAATCCTAACATTTATGCAGTCTAGACGGCTTGTGTCATGAACAAACATAAAATAAAATTTCCTCATTTGGTAGCACAGTGGGTCTGATATCCGAGTTTGTCATCTCAGCTATATTTTTCAGAACGATTTCATCATAGTTCATCAATCAATTAGGATCTAATTAACTGTATTGAAATTGCCCTTCTTATTAAGAAGCAACGGTAAAAAAACCATATCATTTCCTGACAACTCTTTTTAAATCCTGTATCATAAATTCATATTGTGTGGACACAAAAGAAGAGTGTTGATCTGTTCTGTTATGTTAAATTCACGGAACACCAGTTAACTTGTTAGGTGGTTTTGTTACTTAACCTAGCAACAGGACTAAATTGTATCAGGATCTATATTTAATTCCCGCAGTTTTGCTGCTAGACGTTCTGATTTTCTCGCTTCTTTTTCTGCTCTTTTAGTTTCCTGTTCTGCGGTTTCTTCAGGTGTGGGAATTAGCTCTCCTTCAGGTGTAAAATACCGTAATAGTCCTTGATAAATTCCTAAATATAAACCTAGCTGACGACTCCATAAATGTCCTTGTTGATTTTCTTCTAAAGGTTGATATTCTCCGTCTACTAAATGAAAACCTGCAAATTCTAGCGTATAAGGGTCGAACCAAAAATAATCAGGTGTGCGGAAAGTATTTTGATAAAGTTCTTTTTTATATTCTCTATCTATATTTGCTGTAGTTGGTGA